>JABGRQ010000102.1:1858-26146 GCA_018648225.1 Chloroflexota bacterium | reverse complement strand
AGGGTGGCCTAACTGTTGGTGCCGGTGTCGTCACCAAGATCATTGAGTAGGTAAATTATATGGCCAGCCAGAAGATACGTATCCGCCTCAAGGCTTACGATCATCGAGTTTTAGATCAATCGGCAAAGCGTATTGTAGATACCGCCGAGCGCACAGGTTCACGCGTTGTGGGACCAGTGCCCCTGCCAACGAAGATCGAACGTTTTGCTGTTCGCCGTTCGACTTTTATTGATAAAGATTCACACGAACACTTTGAAATCCGTACACATAACCGTCTGATTGATGTGATTGAGCCGGACTCGAAAACGATTGATATGCTGATGCGGCTGAACCTACCCGCTGGCGTGGATATTGAAATCAAGATTTAGTTGTAACTATTGCTAAGTTCGTGCAGTGTCTGAGTATTTTAATCCGACAATGCATGAGCCAGGCAATTGCACGAAAAAATAGCGAAAGAGCTATTGCGCCAGCGACAGAACATTTTGCGTGTCGCTGGCTGATAACTAACTGCGCTATTTCGGGATGATGCGGTCAAGCCCAGACTGGCAGTCCTTTGATACCAGACCCGAATGTGGCATTTGAATTTGCCGCGGGTCTAAGAAAAAACAAGGAGAACAATTGAGATGTTGAAAGGGCTGATTGGAAAGAAAATTGGCATGACCCAGATTTTCAATGATATCGGTGAAGCTGTCCCGATTACATTGATCGAAGCTGGGCCTTGCTATGTTACCCAGGTGCGCACCATCGATAAAGATGGATATTCTGCAGTGCAGCTGGGTTTTGGTGAATCGAAACCTCGGCGTCTGACAGGTGGTCAACTTGGACATCTACAACGCAATAATTTGCCACCTGTGCGCTTTTTGCGTGAATTTCAGGCTAAAAAGCCAGATGTGAACGAAGGCGATCAGGTTACTGTAGATGTATTTGAAGTTGGCGATCATGTAGACGTAGTTGGACGAAGTAAAGGGCGTGGCTTTGCCGGTGCGGTAAAACGCTACGGTTTTAGAGGCGGCCCCAAAACCCACGGTCAGTCAGATCGTCACCGGGCAGTAGGCTCTATTGGTGCTACTTCCGGAACTGGCAGAGTTTTCCCTGGTAAGCGTATGCCTGGTCATATGGGCAATCAACGTATTACTGCTCAAAATTTGAAAATCGTCTTAGTAGACGCTGAACGCAATTTGATCGGTGTACGCGGTGCTGTTCCTGGCCCCAAGGGCGGCCTCGTTTTGATCAAGGAATCGCGCAAGCAGTAGAGTGTGGAGCGAAGCGATCATGGAAGTTAATGTTCTGAATATGAATGGCAAGAAAGTTGATACCGTTGATTTACCGGTTTCAATCTTCGAGGCCCCAATTAATATTGATCTGATGCACCAAGCGTATGTGCGCCAAATGGCAAACGCACGCTTGGGAACTCATAAGACCAAAAGCCGGGGCGAAGTTTCTGGTGGTGGGCGCAAGCCCTGGCGTCAAAAAGGCACGGGACGAGCTCGCCATGGTTCAATTCGTTCACCACTTTGGCCCGGTGGCGGAAAAACTCATACGCCTCGTCCGCGTAATTATGCCAAGAAAATGCCCCACAAAATGCGTCAAGCCGCCCTTCGTTCTGCGTTGTCAGTCAAAGCGGCAGAAAATGAAATCATTGTTGTGGATGAGCTCAAACTTGATGAAGTAAAAACCCGTCTTATGGCACAGGCACTGGATGCCCTGGCAAAAGATGCCAGCGCTTTGATCGTAATTCCTGCAAAGGATGAAGTTTATAAAGTCGTTGAATTATCAGCTCGTAATTTGCCCTCGGCCAAAACCGTGCACGTAAATTACCTCAACATTCGTGATTTGTTGAGCTACGATAAACTCATCCTACCTCTTCAAGCTTTGGATGCGATTTCAGATCACTTGGGATAGGTGAGAGGTAGATATGGCTATTAGTGTTTATGATGTTTTGAAGCGCCCGTTGTGGACGGAGAAATCCAGCCACCAGTTTTCAAAATTGCATCAATATGCGTTTGAAGTGGATAAATCTGCAACGAAGGCGATGATCAAAGATGCGGTTGAAGCACTGTTCGATGTGGAAGTGGTGCGCGTAAATACCATGATAATGCCCGCAAAGCGCGGCCGTCGTGCGCTCAGTCGTCGGCTTTTGGTTCGCCGTAGTGCTTACAAAAAAGCATTGGTGACCCTGGCCCCTGACGATACCATCGATGTCTTCGAAGGAGTACGGTAATCATGGCTGTAAAGAAATATAAACCTGTAACACCCGGTATGCGGGATAGAACAGGATACACATTTGAAGAAATTACCAAGTCCAAGCCCGAGCGCTCGTTGGTGGTGCCTCGCCGCAGCCGCGGTGGACGTAATGCCTATGGGCGTGTTACAGTGCGTCATCGTGGTGGTGGACATCGGCGTAAGATCCGTTTGGTTGATTTTAAACGCAACAAACGGGGTATTCCCGCCCGCGTCGCCGCGATCGAATATGATCCGAATCGCACAGCACGATTGGCCTTGTTGAACTACGTGGATGGTGAGAAGCGTTACATTATTGCCCCAATTGGTTTACAGGTAGATGATATGGTAGTGGCTGGTGCCGATGTTGATGTACGCCCCGGCAACAGTATGCCAATCAGCCACATTCCAACCGGTACGATGATTCATAATGTCGAACTTCAGCCGGGACGTGGTGGACAGTTGGTTCGCTCTGCAGGTACCGCGGCGCAATTATTAGCAAAAGAAGGCAGCTACGCTCATGTTCGCTTACCATCGGGAGAAATTCGCCTGATCCATCGTGATTGCTACGCCACTATTGGGCAAGTAGGGAATCTGGATCATGGCAATATTAAACTCGGTAAAGCTGGTCGCAAACGCCATATGGGCATTCGCCCAACCGTTCGTGGTTCTGCTATGAGCCCCCGCGATCACCCGCATGGTGGTGGTGAGGGTCGCTCTCCGATTGGTATGCCAAGCCCGAAAAGCCCCTGGGGCCAGAAAACGCTTGGTAAAAGAACCCGCAGTAATAAACGCACCGATCAATACATTGTTCGGCGTCGCGGGAAGAAGCGTCGCTAACAAATAGTCAGATAGGTCAGTTAGTCTGGTAGTCAGATAGCCCTCAGGGCTATACGATGTGCGGCTAAGAGACCAGGAGACCAGGAGACTAGAGAGATATGTCAAGATCACTCAAAAAAGGGCCGTTTGTTAGCCCCAAACTGTTGAAAAAAATTGAAGCCATGAATGCCAGTGGCGACAAAAAAGTAATTCGTACCTGGAGCCGCGCGAGTGTGATCTTCCCCCAAATGGTCGGCCACACAATTGCCGTTCACGATGGTCGCCGCCATGTTCCGATTTATATTACCGAAAATATGGTTGGTCATCGCCTGGGTGAGTTTGCTCATACGCGCACGTTCCGTGGGCATCTTGTAGAGAAAAAGCGGAAGTGAGGTAAATCATGACACAAGATATTCGCGCTCATGCCCGCAATATTCAAATATCTCAACAAAAAGCCCGTCTGGTGGTTGATTTGGTGCGTGGTGAGGATGCCCTCACTGCGCTGGATACGCTAAGATTTTTGCAAAATAAAGCTGCCAAGCCGGTAGCCAAAGTTATCGCCTCGGCGATGGCAAATGCAGAAGAAAATTTCGGTATTAGCCGTAATGATCTGTATATCTACCGTATCTTTGCCGATCAAGGCCCCACGCGCAAATGGCGTCGTTTTGGCGCTCGAGGTCGGTTCAAGCCGTTGTTGCGGCGTTCATCGCATATCACCGTTGTCTTGCGAGAACGAGAGGCTTAGTTGAGGAGAAATTATGGGTCGCAAAGTTAATCCTATTGGTTTTCGTTTAGGAATCAACCGTGATTGGGATGCACGTTGGTATGCAGAAGGTGAGAACTACGTTGACCAATTGCACCAGGATCTCGCTGTTCGCCAACTGATTCACACCCAGAACGACCGCGCTGGTATTTCTGGCATCGAAATAGAGCGATTTCCTGGCAAGGTGCGCGTGGTTGTGCATACTGCCAAACCAGGTGTATTTATTGGCCGTAAAGGCGCTAATGTTAAAGTCGTTCGCGTCAATCTGGAAAAATTGGTTGGGATGAAAATTGATCTGGATATCAAAGAGATCGAAAATCCCGATTTGGACGCGTATCTGGTGGCAGAAAATATTGCCGGACAGTTAGAGCGGCGGATTAGCTTCTCGCGCGCGATGAAGCGTTCGATCGGCCAGGCCATGCGCCAGGGCGCTGAAGGTATCCGCGTGCAGGTAGCTGGACGTTTGGGTGGCGCTGAAATGGCTCGAACCATTCACATGCGTGAAGGTCGTGTCCCCCGCCAAACCCTGCGTGCCAATATTGACTATGCAGTAGCCGAAGCTAATACGACTTATGGGCGCATTGGCATCAAGGTATGGATCTATAAGGGAACGATCTTCCCTGAAGTAACCGAAGTACCTGAAGCTACTGAAGGTGTATATATAAGTGAGTAGTGATCTCTGCAATCGCCGCAAGTCGATTCAGATGACGAGAGAGTGATCAACTATGTTGATGCCAAAGCGTGTAAAGTATCGTAAACAAATGCGCGGCCGCATGAAAGGCAAAGCACAGCGCGGTTCCGACATCCATTTTGGCGATTTTGGCCTCCAGGCTCTTGAGCCGGGTTGGGTATCTGCCCGCCAAATTGAGTCTGCCCGCCGTGCAATGGTACGTGCCATGCGCCGTCGTGGAAAAGTATGGATCCGTATTTTCCCGGATAAGCCCATCACCAAGCGTGCGGCCGAGAGCCGAATGGGTAAAGGGAAAGGTGATGTGGATTTTTGGGCTGCAGTCGTAAAACCCGGACGGATTATGTTCGAGATTGGTGGTGGTATCCCCGAAGATACTGCCAAAAGAGCTTTGAAACTGGCTTCATATAAATTGTCTGTCAAAACCAGAATCATAGCCAGCGACTCGGCAGGAGAGTAGTGATGAAAGCAGCAGAAATTCGAGAACTCACGACCGACGAAATCAATGAGCAAATTGATGAAGCGCGAGAAGAACTAATGAAACTCCGCTTTCAACAAGCTACGGGTGAGTTGGTTGATTTTACTAGAATACGTATTATCCGCCGTGATATTGCTCGCTATCAAACTATCCTGAATGAGCGAAAGCAGGAAGTATCCGCGGGAGGTGAAGCATGAATAACCGCCGTCGTTTAACCGGTGTCGTCGTTAGCGACAAGATGCAAAAGACAGTCGTTGTCGAAGTAACCCGCACTTATCGTCACCGCCTCTATGGCAAGGTTGTATCTGATAGCAGCCGTTTCATGGCTCATGATGAGTTGGGCTGCCAGATTGGCGATGAAGTCTCGATTGTTGAAAGTCGTCCGATCTCGCGCCGCAAACGCTGGGTTGTCGAGCAGCGTCTTCAGGAAGATCAAGCCGTAGCCAGCGTGGATGAAGTAGAGGTATAAGATGATCCAACAAGAATCGCGAATACGGATTGCAGATAACACCGGTGGGCGCGAGTTGCTCGTGATCAAAGTGTTAGGTGGATCACGACGACGCTATGCCAGCGTTGGCGATGTTGTTGTCGGCACAGTGAAATCGGCTACGCCGCATGGTGCTGTGAAGAAAAGTGATGTTGTCCGCGCCGTAGTTGTGCGCACAAAAAAGGGTTGGCGTCGACCGGATGGAAGCTTTATTCGATTTGACGATAACGCGGCCGTCCTCCTTGATGGTGATAGCTTCAATCCAAAAGGGACGCGTATCTTTGGGCCAGTTGCGCGTGAATTGCGCGAAAAAGGCTATATGAAAATTGTTTCGCTGGCGCCTGAAAGTTTGTAAGCCAGTGAGTAGTAGGAGCGAAAAACGTGAATGCTAAAATAAAAAAAGGCGATACTGTAGAAATTATCAGTGGCCGCTCCGAAGATAAGGGTAAACGCGGCGAGGTGATTAAAGTCTATCCTCACAAAGCCCGTGTTGCTGTGCAAAGCATCAATATTCGTAAGAAGCATCAGGGTCAATATCAGGCTCAGGGGCGTAATATGTCCCCAGGTATTATCGAGTTTGAGGCTCCAATGCACATATCGAATGTGATGTTAGTTTGCCCTTCTTGTCGTGAGGCCACTCGTGTTGGTATCCAGCGCGATGAAGATGGCTCTCATCGTGTTTGCAAGCGTTGCGACGCGCTGATTGACTGAGGTCTGTGAGAGTGAAACAATGATAGTAAAAGAACGTTACGAAGAAATTGTTCCGGACCTGATGAAAACGCTGAATTTGGGTAATATTATGCAAGTTCCCCGCATTCAGAAAGTAGTTGTCAATATCGGTGTTGGTGAGGCTTTAGAAAATGCCAAAGCTCTTGAAGCGGCGGTTGGTGATCTTATTAAGATTACTGGGCAGAAACCGATCATTACTCGTGCCCGAAAAAGCATAGCCAGTTTTAAACTGCGTGAAGGTAATCCCATTGGAACGAAAGTGACCCTGCGTGGTCAACGGATGTGGGCTTTTCTAGATCGTTTGATGAACATCGCATTACCGCGCGTGAGAGATTTTCGGGGCATTTCTCCGAATTCTTTTGATGGGCGCGGCAACTACACATTAGGCCTGCGTGAACAACTGGTATTTCCAGAGATAGAATACGATAAAATCGATAAACTACGCGGCCTGGAAGTTACGATTGTAACTACCGCGACAACCGATGAAGAAGGCCGTGAATTATTGCGTATGCTGGGAATGCCGTTTAGGAAGGAAGGATAAACAATGGCTAAGACATGCATGGTTGTTCGTGAAGACCGACGTAAGTATAAAACTCGCGTACGGAATCGTTGTAAAGTTTGTGGACGCCCGCGCGGCTATATTCGTCGCTTTGGCTTATGCCGCATTTGTTTCCGTGAATTAGCGCTGGATGGCAAGATCCCTGGCGTGAGAAAGGCTTCCTGGTAATCCGGGTGGAGGTTGAAGCATGAGTGTTAGTGATCCCATTGCCGATATGCTTACTCGTGTCCGAAATGCTGTTATGGCAGGTCAGCTCGTGACCACAATGCCCAGCTCGAAGATAAAGGTAGCAATCGCCAAAATCTTAAAAACTGAGGGTTTTGTAGCCGATTACGAAGTACAAGATGGCAAACGCGTTGGAGAAAAAGTTCTCACTATTCGTTTGAAGTATATTGGTGAGCGGCGTAACCGTCGTCCGGTGGTGACTGGTATTGAGCGAGTCAGCAAACCGGGACGTCGGGTGTACACTGGAAAACAAGATATCCCCTGGGTGTTGTCTGGGATGGGTGTTGCCATCCTCTCCACTTCGCAAGGCGTGATGACTGGCCGTGAAGCCCGTAAACTGGGCCTGGGCGGCGAAGTCGTATGTAAAGTTTGGTAATAACGATTGGAGATCAGAAATATCTGATCAATAATCCAGGAGGTTGAACTGTGTCACGTATTGGTCGTTTACCAGTGGATGTGCCGCAGGGCGTAGATGTAAAAATTAAGGGAACGTGTGTGAATGTCAAAGGCCCCAAGGGGCAGATGGAGCACACCTTCCCTGCGTCAATGAAGATTACCCTGGATACAGGAGTGATCACTGTGGAGCGCCCTTCAGATGAAGGTACACATCGCGCCATGCACGGCATGACACGAGCAATTATTAACAACATGGTAGTTGGCGTTACAGATGGTTTTGAGAAAATTCTTGAAATCAATGGCGTTGGTTACCGTGGAGAATTGAATGGCAAGAATCTGGTTCTCAACGTTGGGTATTCTCACCCTGTTGAGATAGAACCACCCGAAGGCATTGAATTTGTTGTAGAAGATCGTAACCGCGTTGTGCATGTTAAAGGTTACGATAGGGCCAAGGTTGGTCAGGTTGCTGCTGATATTCGGAAAATTCGTCCTCCTGAGCCTTACAAAGGCAAAGGCATCAAATATCAGGACGAGCGTATCCGCCGCAAGGCAGGTAAAGCTGGTAAGGTGTAATTATGGCAAAATCAAAAACTCGAGCGGCTGCTCGTATACGGCGTCATACGCGTGTACGAAAGACAGTTGCAGGAACTCCGGAAAAACCCCGCTTAAATGTTTTTCGCAGTTTGAACGAGATTTATGCTCAAGTGATTGATGATGAGGCAGGTCATACATTGGCTTCTGCATCAACTATTGATGGTGAACTGCGCAAGAAAATGGATAGTTTGAGCAAGATTGAACAGGCCAAGCTAGTTGGTCAAACCATTGCTGAACGAGCGCAGGCGGTTGGTGTAAAACAAGTTGTCTTTGATCGCGGTGGATATCGCTATATCGGGCGTGTGAGTGCGCTCGCCGATGGCGCTCGCGAAGGTGGCTTGCAGTTCTAATCGAGGAGAACAAACATGGCGAACTATCAAGCTGAAAAAGAATTCGATGAGCGTGTAATTGAGATTCGGCGTGTTGCCACAGTTGTAAAAGGTGGTCGTCGGTTTTCATTTCGTGTGACCGTTGTGGTTGGTGATAACGCTGGCAGTGTCGGCGTTGGCAGCGGGAAAGCAAATTCGGTTCCCGATGCCATTCGCAAAGCTGTAAAGCAGGCACAACAAAATATGCACCGCGTGGCAATCTTTGACACAACTATTCCTTACGAAGTTCTGGGTAAGGTGGGTGGTGCGCGCGTGATGCTCAAACCGGCTTCCCGTGGTACGGGTGTTATTGCAGCCGGTGGCGTGCGCGCGGTTATAGAAGCCGCAGGTATCTCAGATATTTTGACGAAATCGCTTGGCAGCAATAACGATCTTAATGTCGTTTATGCTGCAATGGATGCGCTGGATCAGTTAAAAAATCCCCAGCAAATTGCCAATGAGCGCGGTATTCCGGTTGAGCGAGTTCTGCCATTCTGGAATAAAGGATAAGAGATATGGCTAAGAAAAAAACTCCACCGAAAATGCTGCGTATCACACTGGTGAAAAGCACCATTGGTTACCCCGTGCGACAAAAAAGTACAGTCCGCGCTTTAGGGCTTCGTCGTATCAATCATACCGTTGAACAACAAGATACACCGGTTATCCGCGGGATGGTGAACAAAGTTAGCCATCTGGTGCGGGTTGAAGAGTAGGTAGAACGATGAAATTGCATGATTTAAAGCCGAATGACGGTGCAACAAAACGAGGCAAACGTTTGGGCCGCGGTATTTCCGCAGGGCAAGGTAAAACTGCTGGTCGCGGTTCTAACGGGCAGAATTCTCGTCGTGGTGGTGGTACCTCGCTGTGGCATCAGGGTGGCAACTTGCCATTCTTCCGCCGCTTACCTTTCAAGCGTGGTTTTACCCCTCCTCATCGCATCACCTTTAATGAAATTAATTTGTACCAACTGGAAGATTTCAAAAAAGGCGCCAAAGTTTCCCCAGAAACCTTGGCTGAAGCCCGCATGATAAAAGATGAGCGCAACCCCACTGTAATTTTGGGTGAAGGCGAAATCAAAAAAGCCCTCAAGGTTAGCGTACACCGAATATCAGATGGTGCGCGCGCCAAAATTGAAGCGGCTGGCGGTAGTGTAGATATTCTGGAGTGGTCGAAATAGTCTGATTTGGTGCAACGTGTAGTCTAATTTGTTTCACGTGTCTGATTTGTCGGGCCGTGAGATCGTTCAGACACATGAGACCAATACGACGAATGCGACTAACTATTAAGGAGCCAATTTATGAAGCGGTCTGCTTGGCGCTATCTATGGACAGCCCGAGACATCCGACGAAAATTGCTGATCACATTAGGCATTATGGTGATCTATCGCTTGGCCGCGCAAGTGCCAGTGCCGGGCGTGAACCGCGCTGCCCTTGCTTCTATCTTGTCTGGTGGTGGTGCCGCAGGCACTCTGGTAGGCATCTTAGATATGCTGTCTGGCGGTACAGTTTCCAATTTTTCCGTGATGGCTATGGGCGTGTATCCCTACATTACAGCTCAGATTATCCTCCAGTTGCTGGTACCGGTGATCCCGGCGTTGCAGCGACGCATGGAGGATGATCCCCGTGAAGGTCAGAAATGGATGGAGAAATGGACCTATATTCTGGCAGTTCCGATGGCGGCTTTACAAGCTGTATCGCAAATTCGTATCTTTGGCGGTTTTGCGGGTGTGCCTATTATTGATAACTACGGTTTTTCCGGCAGCGCATTGCTGCCATCGTTGGCGATTATCTTTAGTATGACGGCTGGAACAATGTTTGCCATTTGGTTGGGTGAATTGATCTCAGAATTTGGCATTCGCAATCAGGGGCTTTCGTTACTCATCTTTGCAGGCATCGTTTCGCGTATCCCGCAAAATTTTGCTGGACTGCTCAATAATGAATATCGCTGGTTGGTGTTGATCTTCTCTATCATTTTGATGATCTTGATCATTTTCGTGATTGTCATTGTTCAGCAAGGTCAACGTAATATTCCCGTTATGTACCCGGGCAGACGCGTTGGCCGTCGAATGTCGATGCCCGTCAAGGGCACCTTGCCGCTGCGCGTAAATATGGCGGGCATGATTCCGATCATCTTCGCCCAATCATTGCTCACCTTCCCGGCTATTATTGCAGGTTTCTTCTTGCAATCTGAAACCACCTGGGTGGCGAACCTGGCCTTGGGTGCGCAGAATATTTTTGGTGGCAACAGTCCCTGGTACTGGGCCATCTATTTCGTTTTCGTTGTCGGTTTCGCTTTCTTCTACACCGATGTGTTATTTGCACAGCAAAATTATGGTGAAAACCTAAAACGCTCTGGTGCGCAAATCCCTGGTGTGAGCAAAGGCGAACCAACCCAGCGCTACCTCACCAAAGTGTTGCGCCGTATCACCTTCCCCGGTGCTTTTTTCCTGGGCATGGTGGCGGTGATCCCATTCTTGGTTGGATTGATTTTACCCCTGGGCGATAACACTGGCACGTTGTTAGTGACCTCGTCAGGTTTGTTGATTGTGGTAGGTGTTGTCAGAGATACATTCTTTAACATTGACGCAGAGTTAAAATTGCACGGATATGATGAAACACTTTTAGTCCGCTAGTGGTGAATAATGGCACAGCACTTCGTGATGCTTGGCCCTCCCGGAGCCGGAAAGGGCACTCAGGCAAAAATTCTATCTGAGAAAATGGGCATTCCCCATGTCTCATCGGGCGACCTTTTTCGCGAAAATTTGCGTGAAAAAACCGAATTAGGAAAATTGGCTGAAGGATATATCAATCGAGGTGAATTGGTTCCCGATGATGTCACCATTCGCATGGTGCAAGAACGCATCTCGCGACCCGATTGTCAGGCAGGCGTGCTACTGGATGGGTTTCCTCGCACGGTATTTCAGGCCGAAGCGCTGGATGGAATACTGCGTGATCAAAAAAATACTCAGGTGGACGCTGTCCCGTGCATCATCGTTGCCGATGATGAGCTTGTTGAACGGCTTAGCGGGCGGCGATCCTGCCAAAATGGACATGTTTTCCACGTCAAGTTTAATCTACCCAAGGTGGATGGCATCTGCGATGTGGATGGCACTGAACTTTATCAGCGAGAAGATGACACCGTTGAAACAGTATCGCGGCGCATTCGGGTTTATCTTGATCAAACCCAGCCATTGATCGATTACTATCGTCAGAAAGGTGTCTTGGTTGAGATTGACGGCGCTCAGGCTATCGATGCAGTTTCGGAAGCGCTCTTCGCTGCCATCGCAAAGTTGTAGGAAATTATGGTTTGGCAGCGTAACGTAATTATAAAAACATCCGAAGAAATAGAGATCATGCGTCAGGCTGGGCATATTAATGCCTTGGTTCATGAAACTGTTCGCAATCTGATTCAGCCGGGCATCACAACCGCAGAGCTGGATGCCGTAGCCGAACAGGTGATACGCGATCATGGCGGGGAGCCTACTTTCAAAGGCTACCCCGGCCCGTATCCCTTTCCAGCTACGCTGACCATTAGCATCAATGAAGCGTTGGTGCATGGCATTCCTGGCAAAAAAAAATTGCAGTCGGGTGATCTCGTTTCCATCGACTGCGGCACGACTTACAAAGGTTTTGTCGCCGATTCGGCTATTTCGGTTGGCGTTGGTGAAATTCCGAAAAAGGCCCGGCGCTTACTTGAAGTTACTGAAAAAGCCTTGCAAATTGGTATTTCGAAAATGCAGGCTGGTAATCGGGTTGGCGATATCTCGGCGGCGATTCAGGAATATGTTGAAGGCCATGGATATAGCGTACCGCGTGAATATACGGGGCACGGTGTTGGTCGCCAGATGCATGAAGCCCCGCAAGTGCCAAATTTTGGCAGCGCAGGGCGCGGGCTTGTGTTGAGGCCGGGTATTACCCTGGCCATCGAGCCAATGTTGTTAGCTGGCGCGTACAAAACTCGGGTTTTACCCGATCAATGGACAGTGGTTTCGGCGGATGGCTCTTTGACGGCTCATTTTGAACACACCGTAGCAGTGACCGAAAATGGCCCGCAAATTCTAACCATTCTCAATGAAAGCTATGGACTGAATTCGAAGAGGCTAGTATAATCGAAACTTTGGCTGGGCTAGAAGAGTAGTATTAGCCAGAAGTGAGGCATTATGAAAGTATCAGCATCTGTAAAAAAACGCTGCGCAAAATGCAAGATTGTAAAGCGCAAAGGTAGATTGTACGTAATCTGTGAAAATCCAAAACATAAACAGCGACAGGGATAGTGAATTATGGCTCGTATTGAAGGTATAGACTTACCTCGTGAAAAGCGGATAGAGGTTGCTCTAACGTATATTTTTGGCATTGGCCGCTCAAGCGCAAATGAAATCCTGGCGAAAACTGGTGTTAATCCTGATACGCGTGTTCGTGATCTGACCGATGACGAAGCCAGTTTGCTGCGTGAGGAAATCTCCCAAAAGTACAAAGTGGAAGGTGATTTGCGCCGCGAAAGCCAAATGCATATCAAACGCCTGATTGAAATTGGCAGCTATCGCGGGCTTCGACACCGCCGCAATTTACCGTTGCGTGGTCAGCGTACGCGCACAAATGCGCGTTCCCGCAAAGGCCCCAAGAAAACGGTCGCCGGACGCGGACGCCGCAGAGGTGTTGCCAAGACGTAGTTTGGTGAACGCCTGGGGCTGTATCCTGTTTTTTTGTGCAGGATCAAACCCCGGCTAAGCATTGTTAGCTCTGTTGTGGCCTGCACCTGCCTGTTCGATTGGGAATCCTTCCTCTCTTCCCGTGGCTGATCGGCATGGTGGGTGATTGTCCATAACAAAACCACAAAGCAGAATCACAAATTAAGTGTGAGGTCGTATGGCTAAAAAAAGTTTACCGCGTCGGAAGAAGGGCGCACGAAAAACAAAGCGCACACTGTCTTCGGGGCAGGTGCATATTTACGCAACGTTTAACAACACGATCGTAACGGTTTCTGACCCTCAGGGTAATACGGTTTGCTGGGGTTCCCCCGGCATTATGGGGCTGAAAGGTTCTCGTAAAAGTACGCCCTATGCCGCTCGCCTGGCAGCAGAACATGCAGTGAAGGCAGCCATGGATATGGGCTTGCGTGAAGCCGAAGTAATTATCAATGGCCCCGGTCGCGGACGCGAAGCTGCTATTCGTGCCGTTCAGACAATGGGCGTGAAGGTCACCGCAATTACGGATAAGACCCCCGTGGCACATAACGGTTGCCGCCCTCCGAAAAAGCGCCGTGTATAAAGGATAGTTTCCGCTTATTGTGATGTGTTTACATCTTCAATCAGCGACTACGAGAAGGAATAAATAGAGGAAAGTATTATGGGACGATATCGTGGACCCGCTTGTAAGCTGTGTAGGCGGGAAGGAGAAAAACTCTTTCTGAAAGGTGCGCGTTGTTACACCTCGAAGTGTTCATTTGAACGTCGAGCGTACCCTCCGGGAGATCATGGACGCAGCTCACAATTCCGTCGCCGCCGCGAATCCGACTTTGCGCGTCAGTTACGCGCTAAACAGAAAGCTCGCCGGATTTACGGTGTGATGGAACGTCAGTTCCGCCGCTATTACGAAGAATCGCTTCAGCGACGCGGCCTGACCGGTTTGAATTTGCTGCAAATTTTGGAATCCCGTTTAGATAATGTTATTTATCGCATGGGATATGCCAGTAGCCGCACCCAGGCGCGTGTGCTAGTAACGCACGGCCATTTTGATGTCAACGGACGCCGTACAGACGTGCCCTCAATGTTGCTTTCTCCAGGCGATCACATCGCCGTACGAGATGGCTCACGCAAGCGTGTGTTTTTCAAGGACCTTCGCTCCATAGCAACCGAGAAATCCATTCCGGATTGGATCGGTCGCGATGTAGAAGCTTTGTCGGGCGAATTAGTTCGTCTGCCTGAACGCCTTGAAATTGATGGCAACCTGAACGAGCAACTCATTGTTGAGTACTATTCGCGACGGTAATTAGGATCGTGATGAATTGTAAACAGCATAGAGCCTCATATTTAGTTGAAAGGGGTGTCTGGTGTTGGGATTAAGTAGTATGGTAACGCCAAAAATCGAACGCGAAGCAGAATCTCGAAATTACGGTAAGTATGCAATTGGCCCGCTTGAGCGTGGCTATGGTCTCACTTTGGGAAATGCGTTGCGCCGGGTTTTACTATCATCTTTGGACGGCGCGGCCATTACGTCCATTCGGATCGCCGATATTCATCATGAGTATCGGGATATCCCTGGCGTGCGTGAAGATGTTATTCATATCATGTTGCAAATTAAAAAATTGCGCATGATCTTGTATGATGTGGATACTGCCCGAATGCACCTGGAAGTACATGGCTCTGGCGTGGTAACGGCTGCGGATATCATCGCGCCCTCTGATGTTGAAATTATCAACCCGGAACTGTATCTTTTCACAGTGGATGACCGTGACGCACCTCTGGAGATCGAACTAACCGTCCAGCGAGGCCGCGGATATTCGCCCGCCGATGACCGCTCTGGCCGCCTGCCGATTGGTGAACTTCCCGTGGATGCCATCTATAACCCGGTGAAGCGCGTCAACTACGATATTGGTTTTGCCCGTGTGGGACAAAGTACCAATTATGACAAGCTGATCATGGAAATTTGGACCGATGGTACGATTGAGCCTGAAAAAGCGCTTAGCACCAGTGCAAAGCTCCTGATGGAACATTTGCAACATCTGGCAGGTGTTAGCGCCGAATCATTGGCTGCAATGGTAGAAGAACATGTCGAAGAAGAAGGCCTGGGCGAAGAGATCATCGAAACGCCGATAGAAGACCTCGATCTTTCTGTGCGTGTTTTCAATTCCTTGAAGCGGGCTGGAATCACGAATATTGGTGAGATCATCGAATTGATGGAAAAAGGTGATGATGCAGTCCTCTCCATCCGCAATTTCGGTGTCAAGAGCCTCTTGGAATTACGAGATAAAATGGTCGAAAAGGGCTATGTAATGGAAGGTATCCTTGACGGCCTTGAATTGGAGTAAGCAAAATGCGACATAAAGTAGCTGGTTATCGATTAGGACGATCAAAAGGTCATCGCATTGCATTGCGCCGCACATTGGTGAAGCAGTTGTTTGAGCACGAGCGAATTCAAACTACCCGTGCCAAGGCTGAAGCTATTCGACAGCCTGCTGAAAAACTGATTACATTGGCAAAACGCGGTAACAAGGCCGAAGGCGCCAATGCCGTGCATGCTCGACGCGTTGCAGTCTCGCGCCTGGGTGATAATCAAGTTGTTTCAAAACTTTTTGATGATATCGCGCCGCGCTTTGAAAATCGCCCTGGCGGATACACCCGTATGATAAAGCTTGGCCCTCGGCAAGGTGATTCGGCCGATATGGTCATTTTAGAGCTGGTAGAAGAGTAGAATCAATCAGTAATCAGTGACCGGTGAGCAGTAAACAGTTTCGACTGTTGACTGGCCACTGTTCACTGACCACTGACCAATGGCACGTTACAAAATTATTCTCGCGTACGACGGCACTCAATTTCATGGCTCTCAACGCCAGCGGGATGTGCGCACAGTGCAAGGTGTTGTCGAAGAAACTTTGCGCAAATTGAATTGGCAAGGGACAACTCTCTTGTTGGCTGGACGCACCGATGCGGGAGTTCATGCTGCGGGACAGGTGGCTGCCTTCGACCTGGATTGGCGCCACCCCGTAGACAACCTGCGTAGCGCACTCAACGCGTTGCTTCCCGAAGATGTAGCTGTTTCGCTGGTAGAGATTGTTGCTGAAGATTTCCATCCGCGTTATCATGCGCTTAGCCGAAGTTATCAATACCGCATTTATTGTCAGGAAACAGCCAATCCGCTTTTAGAACGCTATACCTGGCGAGTGTGGCCTGCACCGGATATGGATGTGTTGCAAGCAGCGGCTGACCAGTTGGTAGGCGTGCATGATTTTGCCGCCTTTGGTAGTCCAATGCACGCTGGCGGCAGCACGATCCGAGATCTGATCTCGGCCAAATGGCATCAAACCGACGGCATCCTGTATTTTGACGTTACGGCAAATGCTTTTCTCTATCATATGGTGCGTCGCTTGGTGTCAACCCAGATCAAAGTTGTTCAAGGACTGATGGATATGGAGCAATTACGCTCCCATCTGCATCATCCGGCGCAGCCGATTCAAGGGCTGGCCCCGGCATGTGGGCTGACTTTGGTCAATGTACATTATTGTGAGAATAGTTAACTAGAGCGTAAGTAACAGGTAATATAACCTGAATAGAAAAAACGGAGAGCGGAGAATCGTGTATAAAACGTTTTATCCCAAACCTGAAGATATCCAGCGCGACTGGGTGCTCGTTGATGCCAACGAGCAGACACTTGGCCGCCTGGTAACACAGATATCCACTGTGATGCTTGGCAAACACAAGCCAGAATTCACGCCGGGTGTTGATGTGGGCGATTTTGTTGTTGTCGTCAATGCAAAACATATTCGCGTAACGGGCAATAAGCTGGAAGACAAAATGTACCATCGTACCAGTGGCCGTCCGGGTGGATTGAAATCCATTAGCCTGCGTGACTTGCTTGACAAGCACCCTGAGCGCGTTATCGAAAAAGCGGTCTGGGGTATGCTGCCCCACAATCGCTATGGGCGCAAATTGATGACAAAACTGCGCGTTTACGGAGGTGCTGAGCACCCCCACTCGGCCCAAAACCCGAAACCCATCGAAGAAGTTTTATCTTCGACTAAGGAGTAATTATGGCGAATCAATATTACGAAGGTGTCGGTCGCCGCAAGGCCAGTACGGCTCGTGTTCGCGTGATGAGCGGCACTGGCCAGATTATCGTCAACGAGAAATCCCTCGAAGAGTATTTCACTCGTATGGGCGATTCACAAAATATCGTTGCCCCGCTATCTACCGTTGGGCAGGACAGCTCAGTAGATGTGAGTGTATTGGTCAAAGGCGGTGGTGTTACCGGCCAGACCGATGCTGTTCAGTTGGGCTTGGCTCGTGCACTGATAAAAATGAACCCGGATTACCGGTCGGCAATGCGCAAGGGCGGCTTCTTGACGCGCGACTCGCGTGAAAAAGAACGCAAGAAACCCGGTCTCAAGCGCGCCCGCAAGGCACCCACTTACACCAAGCGTTAGTGGTTCTGCTTTTACAGGCATATCAACCGCGGAGAACGCGAAGAACGCAGAGCATAAAAACTTTGCGCTCTCCGCGCTCTCCGCGGTATTTGTTTAAGGATTATCTATGGCTGGTATCGTAATTTTAGGGCTTGGCCCTGCCAATGCAGACCTCATCACGCGTCAGGCCTGGCAAGTGCTTGAAACTGCGGATGAAATCTACCTACGCACCGAACAGCACCCGGCGGTAAAAGGTTTCCCGCCTTCGCTACGCGTGAAAAGTTTTGATGACCTTTATCAGCATTATGATTCCTTCGAGCAAGTGTACCAGCAAATTGTCGAGCAGATTATTGCCCTGGGAAAACGCCCCGAAGGGGTAATTTATGCTGTCCCGGGACATCCCTTTATCGCTGAGTCCACCGGCCCGGAGATTGTTCGCCAGGCTAAAGCGTTGGGAATTCCGTGCTCGCTCGTAGGTGGGCTGAGTTTCCTCGAACCGACATTCTCTGCCCTGGGGCTAGACCCTTTACCACACACATCCCTTGTGGATGCGCTGACCCTCGTGAGCGGCCACCACCCCCCTTTCCCGCCCGATGCGCCCGTCCTGATCGCCCAAATCTACGACCGTCAGATCGCCGCCGAAGTCAAGATCACTCTCATGGCCGCCTATCCCGATGAACATCCCGTTCAGTTGGTGCATGGCGCCGGTTCCACTACTGAGCTGGTTGAAGATTTACCCCTTTACGCGATTGACCGTAGCGAGCATATTGGTTTGCTGACTTCGCTCTATTTGTCTCCGCTTGGCCCGGCGACATCCATGGAAGCGTTTCAAGAATTGGTAGCGCATCTGCGCTCGCCCGAGGGCTGTCCCTGGGATCGCGAGCAGGATCATCAATCGTTGCGCCCCAATTTGCTCGAAGAAGCCTATGAAGTGGTGGATGCGATTGATAAAGACGATCCTATCGCGATGGTCGAAGAATTTGGCGATTTGTTGCTCCAGGTTGTGTTGCACGCCCAGATTGCCAGTGAATACGGTGAGTTTACGATGGCAGATGTCATCAACGGCATTTATACCAAACTGGTGCGACGGCATCCGCATGTTTTTGGCGATGTAAATCTTGATGAGGCCGATGCAGTAATCAAAAATTGGGAGCGTCTGAAAGCCGAAGAACGCAAGGCCAATGGTGAAGAGAAGAAAGGCTTGTTGGATGGTGTTGCCAACGCTCTTCCCGCCCTGACTCGGGCGCAGACTTACCAGAATCGGGTGGTGCGTGTAGGCTTCGACTGGCCCGATATTTCAGGGGTGATGGATAAAATTTGCGAAGAGATTGAAGAAATTCGCACCGCCCCCGATGACGCAGCCCGCGCATCCGAAGTTGGTGATTTGCTCTTTGCGATTGTCAATCTGGCGCGCTGGCTAAAGATTGATGCCGAAAGCGCCCTGCGCGAAACTAATCAGCGTTTTCGCACGCGCTTTGCATTTATTGAGCAATCAGCCCGCGAGCAGGGCCGTGAACTGGGGGAGATGCCGCTGGAAGAAATGGAAGAATTGTGGCAAGAGGCAAAGCAAAAATAAAAAGAGTGGCAGCTCGCTGCCACTCTTTTTATTTTTGCTGAATTGTTGTTTATCCGCTGATAATCCCCTTGAGAATATCGCTGCCGATTCCGGCGACGCCGGTTTGCTCGCCGCCGCCCTGGCTGAAACTGATACCGCTCTTGATGCGGTCTACCAGCCGCGAGAAGGGCAGGCTTTGCAGATACACTTTTCCGGGGCCGGTTAGCTTGGCGAGGAAGAGACCTTCACCGCCGAAGAGCGCGTTCTTGAAGCCGCCAACCATCTGGATGTCGTAGTCTACACGGGTGTCAAAGGCTACGATGCAGCCGGTGTCCACGCGCAGGGTTTCGCCCGCGGTCAGGTCTTTTTCGATGACCGTGCCGCCCGCGTGGACGAATACCATCCCATCGCCGACGAGGCGCTGCAAGATGAAGCCCTCGCCGCCGAAGAAACCCGCACCCATACGTTTGGTGAAGGCGACTTCGATTTCGGTGCCTTGAGCGGCGCACAGGAAGGAGTCTTTTTGGCATAACACCTGGCCGTTAAATTGATCCAGGTCAAAGGCTACAATTTTGCCAGGGTAGGGGGCTGCAAATGCTACGTGAGATTTTATCTGTGCATTATTTAAAAATGTAGTGATGAAAAAGCTCTCACCCGTTACCATGCGCTTCAGGCCCTTGAAGAGCCCGCCGCCGGTGTCAGTTTGCATCTCGATGCCGTTTTCCATATAGGTCATTGTTCCAACCTCGGCGCGTACACCCTCGCCGGGATCAAGTTCAATTTCCACGAGCTGAAGATCGTCGCCGTAAATTTGATAATCAATTACATCAGCCATTTTCGCCTCCGTTTGTGTTCGATTAATTTGAGATGGCTCAGTTTCGAGCCGAAATCTCTTTTCTGTCTACACTATACGATACCAGGCCTGCGAAGTTTCACAAACTTGGCGTCTCAAGGTTGAGCTATGGGTACTTTAGGTATTTACCCATCCAGCGTGCAATATGATTCAGGCGGGCGATGCGCCGATCTGTGCGGCCTATGCGCGAAAGACCGTGTGGCTCTTCGGGGAAGCGCACCATTTCGGCATCTACACCCAGGGTTTTGAGCGCCACAAAAGCCTGCTCGCCCTGTTCGATCGGGCAACGGTGATCGTTCTCGCTGTGGATCAGCAAAGTCGGCGTTTTGGCATTGCCGATATAGGCCATCGGCGAGTGTTTCCAGTATTTCTCCAAATCTTCCCAGGGCGGTTTGTTGTCGAGCACTTGCTGGAAAATCCAGTTCAGATCACTGGAACCCCACATGCTGACAAAGTTGCTGACCACGCGCTGCGGCACGGCGGCCTGGAAGCGCTGGGTATGGCCGATAATCCACAGGCTCATATAGCCGCCGTAACTGCCGCCGGTCACGCCCATGCGATTGGTATCGATGTAGGGCTGCGCCGCCACATAGTCTGTCCAACTCATCAGATCGGCATAATCAGCGTTGCCCCAATCTTGCCAGATGGCTTTGGCATGCGTTTCGCCGTAACCCTGTCCGCCGCGCGGATTGCTGAAATAGACCACATAGCCCTGCGCGGCGAGGTAGTAGAACTCGTGCATGAAAAACTCGGCGTACATTGCCAGCGGACCGCCGTGGATTTCGAGGATCGAAGGATATGTTTGGGAGGCGTCAAAGGCCGGGGGTTTTAGAATCCATCCCTGGATGTCGTTGCCGTCACGCCCCTTGAACCAGACTTCTTCCATTGAGCCGAGATTGACTTCCTGTAGCCAGGGGTTGGCGCGCGTAATCTGAGTTGAACCCTGCCCCCCCACGGGATGCACAAAAATCTGCCCCGGGTCGCTCATCGTGCCGAAGAAATAGGCCAGCGTTTCTCCTGCGTGGTCGAAATCGAACCCACCCACAAAACCCTTCTCGCCGAGAACGGTCCTCAACTCGCCGTTACTGACATTCGCCGACATGAGCAGGTTGCTGCCATCTTTGCTGACCTGGAAGAAAAGTGTGTTGCCATCTGGCGACCAGGCCGGGGCTTGCGGGTTATGCCCAAAATTGAGATCGTTGATGCTGGCCGTATCGACCGTGGCGTCGAATTTGGTGGTCAGGTTGCGCGGCGGCATGGAGCCGTCAACCGGTGCAACCCACAGATCGTTATTTTGCCACCACTGCGTGTAGTCGCGTTGGCCGATATAGGCAATCAACTTGCCATCGGGAGAAAAACTAGGCAGAAGCGCCTGGGAAGTGGTTTCGATTTGGCGTTCTAAACCGCCTGCCGCCGGGATCACGAACAGGCTGGTATCGCCACGCGCCAGATCGGGGTCGGGGTTGCGATTGGATATAAAGGCAATTGATTTGCCATCGGGCGACCAGGCGGGTTGGAGTTCATCGAAGATTGGCCCCGCGGTGAGTTGATTGGCTACGCCACTGGACGCGTCTACCGTCCAGATGTGCCAGCGCTCATGGGGCAGAAAGCCATAGCCATCGAATTTATAGAAAACACGCTCGTAGTGGCGGGCGACAATACCAAGTTTTTTCTTTTGCTCGTCCCCGTCCCGCTCCAGAACTTCGGCGTCTTTGGCGCGAAACTGGATCACAAATTGTGTTCCATCCGGTGACCATTCCAGCGCGCCGATTTCACCTTTGAGTTCGGTCAGGGCGCGGGCTTCACCACCCTCGAAGGGGATCAGATAGATTTGGGGCTGTTTCTCATCGCCGCGGTTCGAGATGAAGGCAATCGTCTTGCCATCGGGTGACCAGCGCGGCTGTGAGTCATTTTGGTCGCCAATGGTGAACGGACGAGCGCCGCTGCCGTTGGTAGGGGTAATCCACAGATTGCTGTATTTCTTCTCGGTCTTGGCATCCACGCGCTGCTGGGCGTAGACCACATGCTTGCCGTCCGGCGAGATGCGCGGCGGCGACAATAGTTCAAAGTTATATAAATCTTCGGCTGTAATCGTGCGTTTCGTGTTGGGCATGTATTTCCCTTTCAGGTGAAGTTCGGATATGTGATTCTATACCGAAAGCGCCGCGATCAGTTCTTCCTGAACTTGTTGGGCCTTTTCGTTGTTGATCTGGCAAGTTCCTGCGGCGATGTGGCCGCCGCCGCCGTATTTCAGCATGAGTTCACCGATATGCACTTGAGATGAACGGTCAAAGATCGACTTACCCACTGCAAAGACGGTATTCTGTTTTTTAAATCCCCAAAGCACGTGCATTGAGATATTTGATTTTGGGAAGAGGGCGTAAATCATAAAGCGATTGCCCGAGTAGATGATTTCCTCAGCGCGCAAATCCAGAACGACAAATTTGCCATACTGTGTGGAGCAGCGCTTGATTTGATCTTTGAAGGGAACTTCGTGCTCAAAGTAGAGATCAGTGCGTTCCTTCACATCAGGCAGATGTAAGATCTCTTCAATAGTATGGTCGCGGCAATAATCAATCAAGTCCATCATCAAGTCATAATTTGAGATGCGGAAATTTCGAAACCGACCCAAACCAGTCCGCGCATCCATAATGAAACTCAACAACTCCCATCCTTGCGGGTTGAGCACATCATCTTTGGTATATTGTGCTGAATCAGCCTTATCGACTGCGTTTATCATATCTATCGAGAAATTTGGGAATGCTCCCTCGCCACCGAAATATTGATAAACAACGCGTGCAGCCGAGGGCGCATTTGGGTCGATGATACGATTCTCTTTTTTATCGTCAATGCGGATTGTTTCGCTGGCATGGTGATCGAATGCCAGATGAACGCTTTCCACATAAGGCAGGTTTGTAGTGATATCGCCAGAACCTAAATCAATTTTGCCGTCTTGGACATCCTTTGGGTGCACGAATTTGATAGAATTAAGCATGCCTAACTCTTTGAGCAGCATTGCGCATACTAGCCCATCCATGTCGCTGCGGGTCACTAAGCGGTATTCTTTCTTATCTCTGGACATTTCAATCTCCTTTACATTTTTCGACTCTGCGAGTATCTACCTGCACAGATTTCCATGTCGGTTGATTGAGTTGCTAATCTTCAGACGATGGGTTCAAACTGCGCCGTGAAGTGGCGCAGCAACTCCGGGGCGTAGGTGATGCGGTAGCCGCGCAGGCTGTCTTTGCGGGCAACGATATTCGCCAGCGTTTTGGCAATATAGTCGATATGCGCCTGGGTATACACTCGCCGCGGAATGGCAAGGCGCACCAGCTCCATTTTGGGATGAATCATCTCACTTGTGTCGGGGTCAGGATAGGCGAAGGCCACCGAACCCATTTCCACGGCGCGGATGCCGCCCTCGAGATACATCTCTGCCGCCAGCGCCTGTCCGGGGTATTCGGCCTGGGGGATATGCGGCAGCAATCGCCCGGCATCGATATAAATGGCGTGCCCGCCCGGCGGCTCGACGATGGGAACCCCAATTTCGAGCAACTTTTCGCCCAGATAGGCCGTTTGCCCCAACCGGTAGGCCAGATAATCTTCATCCAGCCCCTCGTACAAACCTACCGCCATCGCATCCAGATCGCGTCCGGCCAACCCGCCATAGGTGGGGAAGCCCTCGCGCAGAATCAACTCATTGCGCACCTGCTGGAAGACGGCCTCGTCATTCAGTGTTAGGAAACCGCCGATGTTAACAATCGCATCCTTTTTAGCGCTCATCGTGGCGCCATCGGCCAGGGCAAACGTCTCTCTGGCGATTTCCAGTGTGCTGATAGTCTCATAGCCCGGTTCGCGCAGCTTGATGAAATAGGCATTTTCAGCATAGCGGCAGGCATCAATGAAAAAGGGGATGCCGTATTCTTTATAGATCGCTGCTACGGCCTTGAGATTTTCCATCGAGACCGGCTGCCCACCCCCGGCGTTGTTCGTGATCGTAATCATCCCGAAGGGAATCTGCTCCACACCGACATCTTCGATAAAGGCGCGCAGCTTGCCCAAATCCATATTGCCCTTAAAGGGATGCTGTGAATCGGGATCGAAGGCTTCATCAATGACCAGGTTGGTGGGACGTCCACCGCGGGCGCGGATATTGCCTTCGGTGGTGTCGAAGTGCATATTGGATGGGATATATTGCCCATCTGTGAGCAGCACGGCGCAAAGAATATTCTCTGCGGCGCGGCCCTGGTGCGTGGGCACAAAAAAACGAAAGCCGAAAATATCTTTCATGGCTTCCGTCAATCGCAGGTACGATCTGGCTCCGGCGTAGGATTCATCCCCTTCCATGATGGCGGCCCACTGGTGCTGGCTCATCGCCCCGGTGCCGGAGTCGGTCAGCAGGTCGATGAAAATTTCTTCCGCCAGCAGCCCAAAGAC
>JABGRQ010000102.1:0-1758 GCA_018648225.1 Chloroflexota bacterium | reverse complement strand
TAAACAAGAAATCTACCACGAAGGCACAAAGTACGCAGAGTTTTTCTTGGTGAACACAAAGCTAACTTAGTGTTCTTCGTGTCTTCGTGGTGAAAGATTTTGGTTTCTTGTGTACAAGATTCGCTCTATGAGTTTAACATGCTTCGGGAGCGATTCCAAGTGAAAAAGCGCGGGTATAATAGATGGGTTGCACGTTGAAGGTTACAGGTTGCACATTCTATCCATCCTATCATATCGTTGACTCGTTGAATCAAACCCTATGCTAAAGATAATCTCTTTCATTCTCGGCCCAGCCTTTACTAACGCCTACCTGATTGCGGATACCGAAACCAAAGATGCCGCTGTGATTGACCCGGCCTGGGACGGTCACAAGATAGTGGCCGTGGCTCAGGAGCAGGATTGGCAAATCAGGCAGATGTGGTACACGCACGCGCATTTTGACCATTTTGGTGGTGCGGCGGACGTGGCGCAGGGTTGCCCTCAGCCCCCGCAGGTAGCCTTGCACCCCGAAGATATTCCCCTGTGGCAAGCCAAAGGCGGCGCGGCGCTTTTCGGGATCCCCCTGGATGATCCCGGCCCCGAGCCGACAATTGATCTCTCACACGGGCAGATTCTGCGCCTGGGAGCCTACGAGTTCGAAGTGCGCCACGCCCCCGGCCACTCTCAAGGCCACGTCATGTTCTATTGCTCTGCCGAAAACCTGCTCTTCTCCGGCGACGTCATCTTCCGCCACAGCATAGGCCGCACCGACCTCCCCGGCGGCGATTTTGAGACATTGATGCGCAGCATCCGAGAGCAAGTCCTAACCCTCCCCGACGAAACGCGCATCCTCTCCGGGCACATGGAAGCGACTACGGTGGGCGAGGAGCGGCGGGGGAATCCGTTTTTTGGGTGAGAAGCATATTTGTGTAATTTAGAACATATGCTCGATTGACTCGCCTGGTTCATTCTTCTATAATGTCAGTTATCAAGTAAGTTCATTGCGGTTTCATAGAAAGGGGAAAGCTGTTTTGGGGATAATTACGATCTCCACTGAAAGTTTGTACACCAGGCTGCTTGGCTGCGCATTGGCAGGTTTTAGTTGCGCCCAGGCAGTTTTGTTTTAAGTTGGATCAGGGTCATTGGACAAGTAGAGGAGGAACGGAATGAGTGCAAAATATAATGTCGTTGCCAGAGGAAATCCGGCAAACCCCGAAGCACCCAAGAAATATTATGCAAGTAATATCAGTTCAGGAAAACTAAAGCTGCGCCAGCTTGCAGAACAAATTGCCAGTATATCAACAGTCAGCAGCATCGATACTCTGGCTGTGTTGGAAGCATTTTTGCAAGTTGTTCCCAAAGAATTGGCCGATGGCAATATCGTTGACCTGGGTGAATTTGGCTCTTTCAGACTGCGAATTCAAAGCAATGGGCAAGAAACCCCCGAAGCCGTCAATGCCAGCAGCATAACAAAAATATTACCTCGATTTTCACCGGGCAAGGAATTCAAGAAAGTTATTGAGAATACAGATTTTGGAAAAGCATCCGGATAGTTTTTAGAAGGGTGTTTTTTATTTCAGTCAGTGTAGCAAAGTAAACAGCACTACTTTCACAAGCAAACAGTATTACTTTGTAAAGTAGTAATGTTTGCTCTAGAAAACGATGTTATTTGGTTTGCAAATGGTCTAAAAGATTTTAAGTAGACCAATCTTTGAATTTATAATTAAGTACACCGTAAACTAAGTAATATTGAATTTCTGATTTTCAGATTGAACCTTC
>JABGRQ010000101.1 GCA_018648225.1 Chloroflexota bacterium | reverse complement strand
TGGGATCGAAAACAACAACTTTGCCGCGTTCTGCTCGGCCGCGGCGCATGTAGGACATGCCCGAAACCATTCGCTGGGGTGAGCGCCCCGCTTCTAGTATATTTGCACCAAAGCTCAAAATATAATGTGAATTTTCGAGATCATAGGCGGGTAGGTCGTAGATCCCCTGGGTCAGCAACGTCCCTAGCTTGGCAGCGTCGATATTGAGACTGTCGTGGGAGATGGCGTTAGGAGAACCGATAGCCGCCATGAAACGTTCCAGGAAAGCTCGCATTTGGCCGCGTACCTCTCCGTATAAAACTGCCGCTCTTTCAGGATGTCCGGCTGCACGCAGGTGATTTAGATTGCCCGCAACGGTTTGGATGGCTTCTTCCCAGGTGATGCTTTCCCACCGATCAGCGCCACGCTCCCCAACACGGCGCATAGGCCCCGTCAATCGGTCTGGGTTGTAGAGCAATTCGGGGGCTGCCTGTCCCTTGGGGCATAGCGCGCCCTGATTGATCGGGTGCATGGGACTGCCTTCAACCTTGACGAGATTTCCATTGACAACTCTGGCCAGCATACCGCACCCGCTGGGACAGAGCAGGCAGACAGTAGGAATAATTTGTTCGTCAACTGGCTGATTATTTGATTGGCTAGAATTTTCGTTGGCCAGTGTTTTTGCCAACGCTCTCGCTGATCCTATGAATGTCGCGCCCCCAACTACCCCTGTGGATACTTTGAGAAATTCACGTCGTGTGAAGGATTGATGTTTTACCATGCTAATTGCCTCCACAATCTGATGGGGCATCCCCGGGCACACAGTCCAACTCAACAGGAGGCAATGGGAAACTGAGGGGCTGCGGTTCGATTTCGCCAGAGGCGATGCCGGTTACAAAGGCTACGATGGCTTCTAGCTGATCATCGGTGAAGCGCCCATCGAAGGCGGGCATGCCGCTTCGTTCCCGGCCGCGCAAAATCGTGGATTCTATTTTCGATTCCTGCACCCCGGAAAGAGCGATGGCGTTACCAAATAATCCTTCGCCAAATGCACCATGACAACCCGCGCAGGCAATATCAAAAAGCTCATCGCCATCTTCCACACCTTGGGCAACCAGCACATTGCCTAGATCAGGCACCAGATCAGGTTTCCCCTGTGCAGACCACAGAATACCGCGCAGCGTGCGCGGCCCGCCACCGCCAGGGTTTACATGACAGACAGCACATGATTCATCCGTGCGCTCAGCATATTCAGGCAGCGCGTGCGCCGGGCTTTCGCCAAATAAAATACCCGTGGCAATAAAGATGATCATGCCAAGAAATGCTAAAGCAGTGATTTGCAGAGATCGTTGCAAACGAGGTTTCATAGTTTGATTAAGAGCCTGACTGGAAAGTTTCGGCAAATATGGACGCCCAAGGCGCGCCTAAGGTTGGAAAGCGCGCGGGACCAACTTTGGAGTTGGTGACTTGAAGCCACCAACTCCATTAGGTCAATTATCTATTCCCCAAGGGTTTGTATGTATGCAATTACATCAGCCAGATCTTGCCAACTCCAGCCCAGGTTCAAACCGGAAGGCATGTGCTCGGCAGGTTGACCGTTGGCGGCTTTGTGGAGAGTTTCCCAAGGGTTGCCCAAAGCGAGGTCTCCCAGGTATTCAGGGTCGCTCTCATCACCGAAGGCAATACCTTTGCCATCGTCGCCATGGCAGCGGGCACAACCAGATTCGTAGAGGCCTTGTCCATTAGCAGCGTCGCCGTTGACAGTTTTGTCATCATTGACATATTGGGTCATATCAATGGCGTTAGTCTGGAAGAAGGCTACGAACATATCCATGACAGC
>JABGRQ010000100.1:30252-41819 GCA_018648225.1 Chloroflexota bacterium | reverse complement strand
ACAAGGCTGGATTCTATCACATCCGCCCGATTGCTTTATAGTACAATTCACCTAGTCTAGACAACCGAGAGAAATCTGTAAAATGGGGGTAGCCGCGGTGCTCCGCACCGCGGCTACCCCCTAGTTATACAATCTATACTCCACGGAGGCCACCGTGCAAAATTTGATTCGGCGCATCAAAGAAGAAGGCCAAAATCTTGGTAACGGCATTCTGAAAGTGGATAGCTTTGTCAATCATCAGGTAGACCCGCGCCTGATGGACGAAGCCGGCCAGGAGTTCGCCCGTCACTTCAAGGATATTGGCGCGACAAAAATTCTCACCGCAGAAATTTCGGGCATCGCCCCGGCAGTATTCACCGGCTTGCACATGAACCTGCCCGTCGTCTACGCCCGCAAGCGCAAACCCATCACCATGCCCGATCAGGTATTGCTCACCCTGGCTCCCTCGCACACCAAAGGCCGCACGGTGGAACTGATTATCTCGCCCGAATACCTGGCGGGCGGCGAAAACGTACTCATCATTGATGATTTTCTCGCCAGCGGAGCGACAATCATGGGGCTGGTACGCCTGGCCGAAGCCGCCGGAGCCAACCTTGTGGGCATTGGCGCCCTCATCGAAAAAACCTTCGAGGCAGGCCGCTCCATCCTGACTCCGCTCGGTGTGCCGATCGTGTCGCTGGCCGCGGTCAAATCGATGGATGGCGACAAAATTTCCTTCGCGTAAGTGTTGAAAATTGCCTCCCAACCTGTAACTTCCAACCTTCAACTTAAAACTGATATGAATTCCATCGCCATCCTCGACTTCGGCTCTCAATACTCGCAACTCATCGCCCGCCGGGTGCGCGAACAGCATGTCTACTGCGAGCTGCACCCCTGGAACACGCGCCCCGCTCGGGTTCTGGCAGCCAACCCCAAAGGGTTTATTCTCTCCGGCGGCCCCGCTTCGGTCTACGCCGCGCACGCGCCGCAAATTTCAGCTTATATTTTTGAATCCGGCTTACCCATTTTGGGGATTTGTTATGGAATGCAGGCCCTGACGCATGCCCTGGGCGGAAAGGTGGCACCTGCCCCCCAACAGGAGTACGGACTCGCTCATGTGAGGGTTCTGCACCCCAACAAATTACTACCCCCGGGCGAGGCGCGCGTGTGGATGTCCCACGGCGACCGCATCGACCAACTCCCGCAGGGTTTCGCAACCCTGGCCGAAAGCGACAACTCCCCCGTGGCCGCCATGGGCGACGCCGAACGCGGCTACTACGGCGTGCAGTTCCACCCCGAAGTGCATCACACCCCCGAAGGCCCGGAGCTGCTGCGCCGCTTCGTGACTGAAATTTGCGGAGCAGCGCCCGACTGGACACCCGACTCAATCATCGAAGACAGCATTCAGCGCATTCGGGCGCAGGTGGGCAAGAAACGCGTTCTCAGCGCCGTCAGCGGCGGCGTCGATTCGAGCGTGGCAACCGCATTGGCGCACCGCGCCATCGGCGACCAGCTCGACGCCGTCTTCGTCGATAACGGCCTGCTGCGCAAAGACGAAGCCGCGGGCGTGGTAACAACCTTCCGCGAAAATCTGGGCGTACGCCTGCATCCCATCAACGCCATCGAAGAATTTATGGAAGCGCTGCGCGGCATCACCGAGCCGGAGAAAAAACGGTGCATCATCGGCGAAAAATTTATCCGCATTTTTGAAGCGCAGGCGCAAAAACTCGGCGCGCCGCCTTTTCTGGTGCAGGGCACCATCTACCCCGATGTGGTCGAATCCAGCGCCCCCGACCGGGCACAAGGCCAGCGCATCAAATCACATCATAATGTGGGCGGACTACCCGAAGAGATGCAGTTTAAACTCGTCGAGCCGCTGCGCTATTTATTCAAAGATGAAGTGCGCGCCGTCGGGGAATCGTTGGGCCTGCCCGCCGAACTCGTCTGGCGGCAACCTTTCCCCGGGCCGGGGCTAGCCGTGCGCTGCCTGGGCGAAATCACCTGGGAGCGGCTGGAACGCCTGCGCGCCGCCGACGCCATCTTCACCGGAGAATTGGAGACCGCGGGGTTGCTTCGTATATCCCCCCCTCTCCTCGCGAAGCACCCCCGCAGGGGGCTGGGAGAGGGGCCGGGGGTGAGGGGCACCTCCCAAGCCTTCGCAGTGCTGCTCCCCGTACAAAGCGTGGGCGTGATGGGCGACCAACGCACCTATCAGGAGGCCGTTGCACTACGTGCTGTCACCACCGAAGATTTTATGACCGCCGACTGGGCGCAACTACCGCACGACCTGCTGGCACGCATCTCCAGCCGGATTGTTAACGAAGTAGACGGCGTGAACAGGGTCGTGTATGATATAACCAGCAAACCCCCGGCCACAATTGAATGGGAATAGTTCGATTTTTGAGCCTTTTTCTTGTCAAACTGCGTATATCGAATTACTGTGCTTAATTTACGGAAAACGGAGGTCCTAATGGATTTTGGCGAAATTCTCACTCGCGCATGGAAAATCATCTGGAAGTATAAAATTCTATGGCTGTTTGGTATCTTATCAAGCTGTGGGCAGGGCGGCAGCGGAGGCGGCAGCAGCGGTGGAGGAAACTCAAATTACAATTTCTCCGCGGGGGATCAAAATATCCCCCCGGAAATGAAACTCTTTTTCTTCAACGTCGAGCGTTTCTTCAACAATATCGAAACCTGGGAGATCATTGGCCTGATCGCCGGTATTCTGATCATCTTCCTGATCCTTTGGGCCGTGATGCTCGCTTTAAGCACCATCGGGCGCGTGGGGTTGATTCAGGGCACGCTGCAGGGCGATGAAGATGCCGAACGCATTAGCTTCGGCGAACTTTTCAATCGCGGCAAACCCTTCTTCTGGCGCGTGGTGGGGCTGAACCTGCTCATCGGGTTGGCGAGTTTTATCCTGGTGATGGTCTTCATTTTGCCGTTGGTACTTCTTGGCGTTCTCACCGCCGGGTTGGTGTTCTTATGTATGCTCCCCCTGCTGTGTATTCTGGTTCCCCTGGGTTGGATTCTTGGCATCATCATTCAGCAGGCCAATATCATTCTGGTGGTTGAAGATACCGGCATCATCGAAAGCCTGACGCGTGCCTGGCACTTCTTCCGCGCCCAATGGAGTAACCTGCTCATCATGGGGTTGATTCTGGGCATCGGTGGTTTCATCATTGGCATTGTGCTGGCACTGCCCATGTTCGTGATCGGCTTCTCAACGATAGTCCCAATGATCGTGGATAGCTCAGGCGGTTCTGCACCCGATCTCTTCACAACGCTAAAAACTGCCGGATTATGTATGCTGGGTTATATACCGGTACTGATCGTACTCAATGGCGTTCTCCAAACCTACCTCCACACTGCCTGGACACTAACTTATCGCCGACTCACCCAACCAATATCAGATGATCCCAGCCTGGAGGCTGACCTGGAAGAACCGTTACCGATTACGGATTCAAATTAAATACAAAACAGGGGCGGAGGGCCTCTGCGAGACCCTACGCCCCTGTTCTTCGGCCAGTCCTTCTACTGAAGTATAAAACCCTAACAATTAATCAAATAGCGCGTCCAGAATTTTGGAATCGACTCTTTTTATTTTTTCACGTATAGAAAGTTCTGTCATCTTGCGCAAACGCTCGGCCATTGTCTGCATGACGTAAAGTGCAAAATCAGGCTGCTTTTGAATTAGTGACTCAAACTTCGCTTGTTTCACGGTGACAATTTTGCAGTCAGTCAGCACCTGAGCTGTAGCGCTGCGCGGCGAACCATCCACCAGAGCCATTTCCCCAAAAACTTCATTTGAGCTTATCAGATTTACCACCACGCCTTTTAACTTCATTTCTACACTTCCAGAGATCACCACATACATAACATCTCCAGAATCCCCCTCCTTAAATATCACGGAACCGCTTTTAAATTCTTGAATATCTTCATCATTCTGGAATAAAGCTAATATATTCATGGCAACCTCTGCTGTGACTAAATTCGGATTTCTCATTCGCGGAAGCGAAAGTCCTAAATATTATACAACGATTTTCTATGCTAGAATGTAGCCATGTTTAAGCTGGTTAGCAGATTTACCCTGCTGGGCCTGATTTTGGCGCTCATCCCTGTGGGCGCAATCGCACAGAGCGCCGCTCGGGCCATCCTTCACCCACTCAATACCAACGCATTTCCGGAAATATCCACCTACCTGCAGGCATACGACAGCGGTGGTAATTTTGTGCATGACCTTACCCCTGAAAGCGTTACCATCATTGAAGATGACAAAGACTTACCGATCAGCGAAATTCGCCAACTCACTCCCGGCGCACAATTTGTGGTGGCAATCAATATGGGTCCGGCCTATGCTATTCAGGGCGCCGAAGGTTTAACCCGCTACGAGGATATCCGCCAGGCCCTCGGCGCGTGGATTGATACCTACCCTATCGATCAGAAAAATGACGATCTCAGTATCATTACCAACGATGATTTTTCGGGATTGCACTATAACCGTCCCGTAGCCTGGTTGTCGAAAATGCGCGAGTATGAACCCAATTACGATAACGCGGTTCCCAGCCTCGATCTGCTCGGCAGCGCCATCAGCATCGCGGCTGAACCCTCCCAACCCGGAACCGGACGCGGCATCCTGCTGATTACCCCCATCCCCGGCGAAGATAGTCTTGCTGCGCTGCCCAGCCTGGCGGCGCTTGCCAAACAAAGCGAAATCCGCGTATATATCTGGATGATTTCCTCGCGCGCCTATTTCGATAGCAACGGCGCGCAACGCCTGGCGCAATTCGCGCAACAAACCGGAGGGCGTTTGTTTGCCTATTCGGGGGAAGAGCCACTTCCATCCATAGACCCCTATATCGAACCATTACGCTACGCCTACAACCTGCGCTATCAATCCCAAATTTCCGAGGGCGCAACTCACCAGGTTAGCGCCCGTATCAGCAACAACTTTATCAATGCCACCAGCGAAGGCGTATCGTTTGAACTCAGCATACAGCCGCCAAACCCCATCTTTATTTCGCCCCCTCTGGAAATCCAGCGCACCGAACAAAATGCCCCCGAGCGTAATCCGAATGAATCACCGCAATTCGCCCCCCTCAGCCAAACCGTGGAAATTCTCGTTGAATTCCCCGATGGGCACCTGCGTAATTTACAGCGCACCAGCCTGTATGTAGATGGCGAAGTCGTTGCCGAAAATACAGCCCCACCCTTCGACCGCTTCACCTGGGACCTTACCAGTTACACCGAAAACACTGCGCCGCTGATCTGGGTTGAGGCCATCGACGAACTGGGTTTACGCGGCAACAGCATTGAGCATCAGGTCAGCATTCTTAACAACCTGGTTCCGTTCAGTCTCTTTACCCTTATCCGGCAAAATATGCCTTTGGCGATGGGGATCAGCGCGGCTTTGGTGCTCAGCATGGCTGCTTTTCTACTGATTTTGCGCGGCAATTTGCGCCCCAAAGCTATGGGACGGTTGATTCTGCGCAAGCGGGCGGTACCGCCCCTGGAGCCAGGCCCAGCGCAAGTAGAAGCCACACCCCCCGCAGATTTGCCCGTTGAAGAAGCCGCGCGCCCCCGGCCATCCCGCCGACGCGTTGCACAATGGGTCAATCGCATCAACTGGCCGAAACGCGGCGACTCTGCCCCGGCGCCCGATTATCTCGAACTTGATGAGGAAAACCGCATTCCCCTGCTCCAGCGCGAACTCACTTTCGGAAGCGATCCACAGCAAGCCAGCATTGTCTTTGATGACGACAGCGTCGATGCACTGCACGCGCGCCTGGTGCGCTCGGCAGATCAGCGCTTCTATCTTTCCGACGAAAGCTCTATTGCCGGTACCTGGCTTAATTTCCAGCCACTCACCACCGAGGGCGCGCCGCTGCAACATGGTGATACAATTCTCATCGGACGCGTTCAATTCCAGTACAAAATCAGCAATATACAAGAAATCCCCAAACCCAAAGTCACTCTTCAGGAGACTCTGTGATTCCAAAAGAACATGCGCATATCGTGGTGGCGGCGATCACGCACCCCGGCATGAGCGGAAAAAACAACGAAGACCGTTATGGCGTTTCAGCGCATTTGCTCAGCAAAGATGAGCCAACACCATCGCTGCTGGCAATTGTCGCCGACGGCATCGGCGGGCATCAGGCTGGGGAAATTGCCGCAGAAATTGCCGTAGACACGATCAGCAGCATGGTGGCCGAGAGCCGCGGCGATGATCCACAGGGCATTCTGGAAACTGCGATCATTGCTGCAGGGCAGGCGGTTCACGCACAATCGACATTAGACACGACCCAGCACGGTATGGGTTCTACCTGCGCCTGCGCCTGGGTTATTGATCGGCAGTTATACACGGCTACAGTCGGCGATTCGCGCATTTACCTGCTGCGCGATGGACAGATCCGCCAACTCAGTGTTGACCATACCTGGGTGCAAGAAGCAATTGAATTTGGCATTATCAACCCCGATCAAGCGCGCGGACATCCGCAGGCGCATATTATCCGCCGTTATCTTGGCTCAAAAAGCGCCACCGAACCCGATTTCCGCATCATGCTTGAAAACGGGCAAAGCAATGAGCAGGCGGTTGCCAATCAGGGTATGCAGATGCTGCCCGGCGACGGGCTGGTGCTGTGCAGCGATGGTTTGACGGACCTGGTCGATGATGATGAAATCCGGGCTGTTTTAGCGCAAAATCCGCTGGAAGCCGGGCTGCAAAAACTGGTGGATATGGCGAATGCGCGCGGCGGTCATGATAATATCACCATTGTGACGTTGGAAATCCCCAAAGATGAGCAACTAAACATCAAACCCAAGCAGAAAACCAACAAGAAATTGCTATGGTTTGCCGGAGTTCTAGCCGCGCTCTTGATGGTTTTACTTGTGGCGGCGCTGGCCTTTTTCGCCTGGCGTTTTACCAACACCCCGGCGACGCCTTCCCCCATGCCGCAGAATACGCTCCCGGCGATCATCGAAACCCAGTTCCCCCCGACACAAACACAGCAAATCGCGCCAACTGTTGCCGCAACCCTCACGCCAGAGCCTACCCCCATCCGCGAAACCTATACCCCCTGGCCGACTTCAACACCTTAACAGACCGGGAACGGATGACGGGAGACAAGGCATTATCCCGTCTTCGGTCTCCCGTCATCAAGGCAATAATGCCGAATATACCTGATTGCCCACCGCCATAAATACCTGGTGCTTTGGCCCAATTATAAACGCGCTGGCGGGTTCATCAAAGAGTATTCCCAGGGGACGATATTGGCGCTTGTAAACCATCTGCAAAGTGAAATGATAAATTGCATGGGCATCTTCATCGAGTAAATAAATCGATGGATCAGGTGGCGGCGCGAACTGAATTGCATCAAAGTCGGCCCCGGCAAAGATGGCAGCATCCTCATAGCCCTCACGCGTATCGATAAAAAGCTTCGGATTCGTGATGGAATCTTCGGCATAAACACTGGTGACGAGATGCCCGTCGTTGTACAAAAGATACAAATTCCCATCGCTGACGGTCAGATCAATGACATCTTGCATGGAAGGGGGCACCTGATCACCAAAGAAAAAATGTGGCAAATCACGGTATTCCATCGCGCCATCGTATACCCAAACCGAGCTCGTGAACGAATCGAGAATATACAAATCATTCGTATCCATTGCAAAGGCTATCGGCGTGCCCCAATTTGAACTGGGGGGCAGCATGGAATACGAAAGCTGATTTTCGCTGCCAGGGATGCACTGCACCAGATTGCCATTGCCATCCATCGCAATTAGCGCAGCCCCATTGGGATACCCCGTCGGCAGGGCTTCAATATCCATTAGCGGGCCAATAATCAACGGGCCGGGTACGGGGCCGCAGGTAAAATTCGGGTCTAGTTGATAACTGCTGCCCGTGGCTACGGCGCGGTAAACCGAACCCGAAACAGAATCCAGCATATATAACTCATTTTCGCGCGTCGCCACAATCCGTCGAATCTCCACCCCGGCGGGCAACCCCCCTTCAACGATCGGTTCGAACCTCAGACGGTCGATCATATCCAGCGAATCGAGCGCCACATTGGCATAATTGCGCAGCGTTTGCGAATCATCCGTAATCCGGTAACTTTCTGCCTGTTCCAGATAATCCAACGCTGCTTGCCAGGCAATCCGCTGCTCACTGGCGTGCTCAAACTGCTGTGCTTCCCCCACAGCCCATTGCGCCTGAGCCAGATAATCTTCATAATATCGGACGCGGCCTTTCTGAAAATAAACCACAGCCGCGACTGTCACTACGATCAATGGAATAGCCACAGCCCCAAATGCCATCGTTGAACTCGGCAGCGACATCAGCGACTCATCCGGTAACATGCGCCTGAATAATGTTTGCAGGGCGCTCAAAATTTGCTGCAACGTCGTAGCGATGGCGCGTGCCATCGTCTTTAGGGCTGCCCCACCAGCATTGAGCGCTCGCGCTGCGGCAGGCTCCTGTGCAGACATGGGCGTTTCGGCCTCCGCACTGACCCGGGTTGGGGCAACGGATACGCCCGAAATTTTACTCACAGGGAGGGATGAGGGCGCTGGTACTTCAGAGCGCGGGGGCGATGCTGCCTGCTCGCGAACCGGGCGGCGCGTGGCCGCTTCAGCCTTCCGGACGGGCGTTGCTTCTTTTTTGGGGGATTCCTCTACGGGTCTGGTGCGCGGCTCCGAATTCACTCGCGGCGACACCAGGCGCATCCCCCCCTTTCCTTTCTTCGCCATCAGCATCGCCGCCTCAATATCCCCCGCGGCACGGCGCACAAGGCGCTGATACAAATCTCCCGCTGCCAAACCATGCAAATTGCGCAGCGTGGTTGTGTTCCAGGTTAACGGTGGGTTGGGAGAAACGAGCAATACATCACCAGGATGCATCTCTGCCTGGTGAAAGTGCAGCTCCGGAACTCGACTTAGTCCCAACCCGCGGCCCTTTGTCGATGGATCATAGAATTGCTTTGCCCCATCTACAAAAATTAAATAGGCTTGAGAAGCGCCGCTTTGTAATAAATATAAGTGATTGGCGCGCATCACCCCCAGGGCCAGTACGCCAATCGCCTGGCGGCCGCGACTGGCAACATTCATATTGCGCTTCAATAAAAGTTCGTTCAGTTTTTCTGCCACCGAACGCATCGCGGCCGTTGCGGAGCCGGTAGTTTTAAAATACAAATCGGCCACTTGTGCCAGCAGCGCATCCAGTTCTTTAGGCGATAAAGGCGCGTTCCCTTCCAGCGTCAGGTAAACAAAAAAACGATCCCCAGAACGCCCGCGCGCCGCGCGCCGCGGCGCATCGGCAGCGTATACCCCCGGGAGTTTGGGGCGGTCTTTGCCAGCTTGCCGCCATAAAGGTAGTAAGAATAAATCAAGAGAAGAAGTCATAATAAGGGTAATTTTCCCAGAAAAGCCGTGACTACCATTATACTGGTAAAATGATGTCTCTTGCCAGTTTTTAGATAATCCAGCACAATACCCTAAAGAGCACAGACAGCTCACAGACCACAAAGAAATTCATCGCTCCCATCGTCTTAATTAACGAAACTATGCAACTACAAATTATCCACACCCCCACAGAATTTAATGCCCTTGCATCCGAGTGGAATACGCTGCTCGCGCAGAGCGCCAACAACATCCCCTTTTTACGCCACGAATACCTCACGACATGGTGGAACACCTTGGGCGGCGGCGAATGGGCACAAGGCGAACTCTATATCATCATCGGGCGCGACGAAGCCGGAAGCCTGCAAGGTATTGCCCCGCTCTTCTTACACGAAAAAACGGTCATGTTCATCGGCAGCCATGAAATTTCCGACTACCTCGATTTCATCGCTCCCGCAGATCAGCTAGAACCCTTCATCGCAGCCGTACTGGATCATTTTATGAGCGACACGGCCCCGATCTGGGATGTGTTCGATTTGTATAACCTGGTCGAAGGCACAGATATTCTGACCTTGCTCGAAGCTGGCGCGCGCCAACGGGGGTTGCACTACACCCAAGAGCAAATTCAACCCGCACCGCGCATCCCCCTGGCCGAAAGTTGGGAGGCCTACCTAGAGAGCATCCAGGGCAAACAACGCCGCGAGATCCGCCGCAAACTACGCCGCGCCGAGGGCTTTTACGCCCCCGTTGAGTGGTATATCGTCGAAGATGAAGCCCAACTCGACGATGAAATTGACGCCTTCATGACGCTTATGGCTTACGACCCCGAAAAAGAAAAATTTCTCACCGATGTGATGAGCGGGCAAATGCGCGCCGCCGTGCATACCGCCTTCCGCGCCGGATGGCTGCAACTGGCTTTTCTCATCGTAGGGGGCGAGAAGGCCGCCGCTTATCTCAATTTCGACTACGATAATCAGATTTGGGTCTACAATTCTGGGATCAATTTCAAATTTCAGGAACTCTCCCCCGGCTGGGTGCTGCTGGCCTATCTCATCCAATGGGCCATCGAGCGCGGCCGCACCACCTTCGATATGATGCGCGGCGACGAAATCTACAAATACCGCTTCGGCGGCGTGGATCAGTTTGTGATACGGGCGCAGATACGAAAATAGTCCCTCTCCAATTGGGAAAGGGAATTCAAGTCTGGCCCCCTCTCCCCACGGGAGAGGGCGGGGGTGAGGGCAAAGCCTACAACACTTCCGTCAAATCTAAACCGCGCGCTACAGCGCGTTCACTCATCCAGTCGGATTCGCGCGGCGGCACCGGGCGTAGTTCATCTTCGGGTCGGCGCACCAACACCAGGGCCTCGTCTGGGCAGGCCGGCACACACACACCACAGCCCACACAACGCAATCCGCTAACTTCCATCACAAATTCTTCCCCCATTGCTAAAGCATCAAATTGACAATAATCCACACAAGTTTCGCAGCCCTGACAAAGATCAGGGTCAACCTGGTTAAGGAATGCCGAACGCGCCACAACGTTAGCCATCCCCATCTCGGCCATGCCGCGCAGCACGCCGCACGAACAGGTGCAGCAATTGCAAACGTAGTGCAGGCCCTCTTGCGTATTGCTGACCGAGTGCACCAGCCCGGCATCGGCGGCGCGTTTGAGCGTGGTGTGGGCTTCTTCTTGCGTAAGGGCGCGGACAACTTCGTTGCCATCAAACGCGCCGGGGCGTTTGCTGAAGATCATGCATGTATCTTCGATGGGGTGTGAACAGGGGTCGCCGATCAGGTCTTTTTGCTTGCGGCAAATGCAATCCATCACACCCCAGGCGTTGGCCGAATCGACAATGCCAGTGGCACTCTCGAAGGGATGCACTTCCATATCCACCTTGACGGTTTGATTGACGGGAATGACACGATGCACGGCAGGCTCGACCGCCAGCACGCGGCTATACGCACGTTGGTAATAGTCTTCGAAAAGCTGCGCCAATTGCGCATCAATTCGGCCAATTTGCATCTCGTAAATACCCACCACGAAGGGCAGCAGGCCATAGCCAAAACCGCCTTCTGCTCGACCCGCGTTAATAAGCCCTTTACGCAACATCGTTTTGAGCATATTCTTGGTCGTTTTAACATCGCCACCTAAACGCGCGGCGATCTGCTGCGGCGTTTCCAGCGTCAGACGCA
>JABGRQ010000100.1:16383-30152 GCA_018648225.1 Chloroflexota bacterium | reverse complement strand
CAGACGCAATTCGGCGCCGTCTTCGGTGGGGGGGTAGCCGTTGGGCAGCGCATCGAGACGCTCGGCCCATTTTTTGTAACTTTCGTGGGGCATGGGGTACTCCTCAATTGAAATTATCACATGTCTACAAGAAAATTTACCACAAAGGCACGAAGACTCAAAGAATAACTTCTGTTTTACTTCGTGTCTTCGTGGTGAAAAATCGCTACAATCTGCGCGGAAAGCCCGGCCCGCCCAGGCGCACTCGCTCCGGATGCTGAGTCCATACACCAGGGATTTTTGTGCCGCAGTCCGGGCATGTACCTTCTGCGGATATGCGATAACCGCGAATGACATAGCCGTAACGCTCAATCAGCACCTTATTGCACGCGTGACAACGCGTATGCGCGTACGCATCCAACTGCCCGGCCACATTCCCGGCGTAAACATAACGCAGCCCGGCCTCCTGCCCAATTTCGCCCGCCCGATGCAGCGTTTCTACGGGCGTACGCCCCGGCTCGGTCATCTTGTAATCGGGGTGGAACGCCGAAACATGCCAGGGAATATCCGCCGACACCGAGCGCACAAAACGCGCCATGTCCATCAACTCGTCGGTGCTGTCATTGAAGCCGGGCACCACCAGCGTAACCACCTCTACCCACAGGCCCAGATCATGCGCCCGCCGGATGCTGTCCAGCACGTGCTGCAACACCCCACCCAGCCGCCGATACTGTTGGTCCTGCATGGTCTTCAAATCAATCTTGTAGCCGGTCAGATACGGGCGCAGGTAATCAAATACTTCAGGCGTGGCATTACCATTTGAGACGTAGATACACTTCATCCCCGCGACTTGCGCCAGCTTGAAAATTGCCACGGCCCACTCCGAGGTAATCAACGGCTCATTATATGTCGAAGCGACAATCGCCGCACCGCCGCGCAGGCCATAATCGACCAACTGTTGCGGCGTAATCTGGCGGATATAGCGCTCCGAAACGTCCGATGTCGGATCGCGCAATGTCTGCGAACTAAGCCAATTCTGGCAATAACCACAATGGAAATCACAGCCCAGCATCCCAAAACTGAGCGCATCTTCCCCCGCTAGCAAATGATAAAAAGGTTTCTTCTCCACTGGGTCTACTTGCAGCCCGGCCACATAGCCCCACGGCACGCGCAACTCGCCGCCCTGATTGAAACGCACCTGGCACACCCCGCGCCGCCCCTCACGGATCAGGCAGCGATGCCCGCAGGCGTAGCAGCGCACGGCACGATCTTCAAGCTGCTCATATAATTTGCCGGGGCGCGTCAGAGCATCCAGTTTTTCAGCGACGGTGTTCATACAGGTATTATACATAATTCCTTCACTACAAAGGCACACCGTTTGTGCTGCGAGCACGTCGGTGCGAGACGGGAAAGGACACGAAGTTTTTATTGCCTTGTTGCCCTTGCCGCCTATGCTCACTGGGTATCGTGGTGAAATAAAGATATAATCACCCCATGTTATCTCTCGTCATTCAAGCAGGCGGCCAATCCAGCCGCATGGGGCAAGAGAAAGCCCTGCTATCTTTTTCGGGCAGGCCGCTGATTGAGCGCGTCCTGGAGAGAGTGAAATATCTGGCCGATGAGACGCTGATCACCACCAACACTCCGGCTGGGTTCCGTTACCTGGAGATTCCCCTCATCCCAGACATCATCCCCGAAAGGGGCGCGCTCGGTGGGCTGTACACCGCCCTGTGCGCGGCGCGCGGCGATCTCGTAGCGATTGTGGCCTGCGATCTGCCCTTCGCCAACGCAGCTATTTTAGCCGCCTGCCGCGACTTGCTGCTCATCACCCCTGCCGACGCCGCCATTCCGCGCACTGAGTACGGCCTGGAGCCGCTGCACGCTGTCTACCGCCGCGCAACCTGTTTACCCGCTGTCAAAGCCGCGATTGACACTAATCAATGGCGTATGATCGCCTGGCACAAAAACGCCCAGATTCACGAAGTGCCCGAAGATATTCTGCACCCACTTGACCCGCGCGGGCTGGCCTTCATGAATGTCAATACGCCCGAAGAATTTCAGCGCGCGGAGAGTTTAGCCTAATCAATCCATTAGTCTTATCGTCAAGTCGCCAGTCGGTCGCGAGGCTAATCAAGCCGAAGACCCGACAAACTGACCACCAGACTATTTGACGAGAAGTACCGGACACGGCGCGTGAGCAACAACCTTCTGGCTAACACTGCCCAAAAAGAATCCGGTCAGGCGTCCCAGGCCACGCGACCCCATCACAATCAGATCAACCTTGCGCGCATTGGCAACATTTAAAATTGCCTCAGCTTCGGGGCCTTCCAAAAGCTCGGTATCCACGCCGCCCGCAATTTCGCCCGCCGCGGCAACAGCTGCATCCAGAATGCCTGTTGCGTACTCTAAACGAGCCGATACCACCCGCTGGAAATCAGGTTCTCCCAGATACGATGGTACCGGCTCGTAAGCGACTACAATCCATAACGCAGCCTGATGATACCGCGCCGTTTCACCAGCCAGGTGCGCAGCACTCAGTGCGTGTTCCGATCCATCCACTGCCAGCAGAATATTCTGATACATCCCATACCTCCTTTTTTCTAATTTGAATCCCAAAACTACACGCATTCTCCAACCAGAACACCAAACATCAACCCATTCGCACAACACCGCTTCATTCTGCTTCCAGTATACAAAAAGAGAGATAAGATTGCAATTCCCACCAAAGAACAAAAAGCCCCGGCGAATTCGCCAGGGCAATTATATTGTTTAAGCGACAAATGCCGAAGTGAGGGGGGCACCCCGGCATTTGTCGCCAATATAATACCGCATTAACATTGCGAAATCAAGCTAGTATTATTTCAATTTTATTGCAATTTCGCAATAAAATTCAAGGCATTCGTATTACACCGTCATTGCAAGGTGATATACAATCTCCCCATTAAGCAGGCCAAAGGTATCATTGCCTTCTTCGGATGGCGCTACGGTATCTGAAATCAGTTTTTTCGCCCGCACGCCCAAGTGATTCGACACAGTTCGCTCGGGGCCATCGCTGGGCAAGTTGAACACACTTGCTACCCCAGATTGTTCCACCGCCAGCGTGCTGGACCCGCCACCATCAAAACAGATCGCATCGCGCGCGCCCAAACTGACGAGCAACCCGGCCAGCTCTTTCAACGTCAGCGCGTTGCGCAAATCCAACGGGGGGCCTTGTACAACCACCAACACGAGCTGATTGTCGGCAGTTTTGCCAATCGCAGTTCGCGGGGCTTTGATTTCACAATATTCTGGTTTGGCGCAGGATAGTATTTTCGCGCTAATCAGGCCATTTTGTACCAGCGTGTGCGAGCCTGAAATAGCATCCCACAGGCTGGGGGGCAGCGAGCCGCCAATTTGTATTTGATTGTTGTGAGAAATATACACCGTTGGCTCTGGCGATGCAGGTGAGTATTGATCGCCCTCCGCAACCGCCAGACCTTTCGGGTCGGTCAAACTGAGCCATTCATCGCCATTTACGGCCAACTGCAAGTTATAGCGTCCCAAAAAATCCGACGTGGTGCTGCCCAGCCCCGTGCGCGGGGTTACGATCAGGTCAATATCGGGGTTATCGAGGTCAATCAGGGTGATGTGAGTGGTGTGTTCGCGCGGGGTCAGGTTGTGCTGTTTTCGGTAGAACACACCCTGAAAGAGTTGCAAATACCCTTCGTGCGGTTGTGAGGATCCCCCCCCGGAGGCAGCCAATTCATCGGGCGCAGGAGCAGCCCGCCACTTGAAATGACGCACGTTCCCCGCGCTCTGGTAATTAATCAAGTCAAAGATAAGCGCCGAGCGGCCATCCGCAAACCAACCTGCATACCAATTCTTAATTGCGGTTCTGCCCGCCAGCGTGCGCGCCGCGTTGACATGCACACAACGCGCAGCGTATAGCGCGCTGACAGCCTGGGCATCATGCGTGTTGAGGGCGGTAATATACTCGCCAACCACATCCGCTGGGAGCTCCGAAAGTATCCAGGGTGTATTTTGGATGGGTTGCCATAAGCTGGATAACTCGCCGGAGGCTGAATCCCAATCCCAAAAGCTGATGGCGTTGAGGTTGAGTGATTGAGCCGTATTCAGGAATTCCTGGACGTCGCTCGGGGTGGGCTGCCAAATATCGGTGCTGAAAGCTGCCCCGACGGGAATGACCGGTCGAAACGGGCGCAGGGAATCAAATTCCTGAAAGCTGCGCATCAATTGGGTGTGAGGGTTATGCGCCTGCACCCAAAAAACCAGGGGCATATTATAGGTGCAAAAGGTCAGGAAGGCTTCCCAGGGAAAGTCTTTGTGATACGAAGGGTAGCGGTAAGAGCTTAGTGCAATGGGCAATTGTGGATGTGCGCCGCGCAGTTCGTGCATATACAGGCGCGCATTCGCATCCCCGCCGGGCTGTTTGTATTCGGCCGCCGCAACAACCGCGAAACCATCCAATTTTTGGTCACTGATGATTTGTTGCGCCAAGCGGCCTTCGGCCACGGGATCAGCACCAAAGACGCGTTGCCAACCCCAAAGCTGAATGGCGTGTTGTGTCAAACGCTTGCGCAAAGCCTGGATGGGATTATTCTCAGAAGCGGTCGCAAAATTGGCCGGGATGATCCCTTCGGCAATTTTGATCACAACGTAACTCAAACCAGCCTGATGTGCCCGCTCGGCAATCGCCTGCGGGTTGCCTCCCTCACATTGGGCAATATCCGAGATGAAGAAGCCTTTACCGGTAAGCATGGTTCCTCCTTTTTGCTCTCGAAACACGGGAATGCCCTGGGCGGGAGTCGAACCCACAACCTAGGCTTTAGGAGAGCCTTGCTCTATCCTATTGAGCTACCAGGGCTAGTAGAAAAATTATAGCATTGGGGTTATCAGGCAGCAAGCCGCGCTTTCGTCTTATAAGGCTTGCAACGCGAACACTTCTACCGGGGCATCACGACCATGAAGCAGCTTTTCACCCAAATACTCAACTTGAGCATTGTCTACCTGACGTTTGGTTTCACCGCTAATCAGAACTTGCCCACCTTCAGCGGTTTCTTGCAAGCGCCGCGCCACATTGACAGGGTCACCAATGACAGTATAGTCCATCACCCGTTCAGAGCCGATATTGCCAACAATCACTTCGCCGGAATGGATACCCACCCCCAGGTCCAGAGACATAAGCAACTGATCGGGCGTTTCGGCTTGCAATTGCTTGAAGCGCTGCTGCATTTCCAGGGCCGAGCGCAAGGCGCGTTCCGCGTCATCATCGCCGCTGAGGGGTGCGCCATAGAAGGCCATAATCGCGTCCCCCAGGAACTTGTCAAATGTGCCGTGATTACCCATCACGATTTCTACCAATTCAGTGAAAACCAGATTTAGAATATCAACAACCTGAGGCGCAGAGTGCGAGGCGCTAAATTGTGTAAAGTGGCGCAAATCGGCAAATAGCACCGTCACTGGCCTGGTTTCACCCCCGAGTTTCAGATGCCGCTCCGGGTCGGTCAGAATGACATCAGTGATTTCCTGATCAACATAGCGATTGAGTACCTGGCTCAGTAATACGTTGCGACTTTCCAAATCATCGTGCAGACGCTTGAGGCGCAATAACGAACGTACGCGCGTGAGCAAAATAATCGAACTAAATGGCTTGGTGATGAAATCGTCGGCACCCGCTTCAATCGCTTTCAGTTCTTCATCTTGCGAATCCAGTGCGGTAACGATCACCACCGGGATAAATTGGGTTGGGGTTTCGCTCTTGATACGCCGACAGACGGTCAGGCCATCCATAAGCGGCATACGGATATCCAGCAAGACCAAATCGGGCGGCGACTCTTGGGCGGCTTCCCAGGCCTCAACCCCATCGGCACAGGTTTGCACCCGACACCCCGCGCTAGTAAGGTAGTTCGTAAGTACATCGCGGATAAACCAATCATCATCCGCAATCAGGATATTCGGGGGGCGGGTAAATTCGGCTCTTAGATCCATAGCTAACCTGTTGGGGGCCAAAGCACTATCAAGGAACCAGATTATAACTGATTTTCTACTGGCTCTTTGGGAATCGCCGTGAAGATGTGGGGGCGGAGGCATTACCACGCCAACGCAATCGTCTAAAAAGCGTATGGGCGGCAGTGCCATCTCCATACGCTTTTTAGACGATTATTTAAAAAAGCTAAACTAATCCAGGCGGGCAGTGGCGATAGCTTTCTTGACTTCGCCAACCGCTTGTGTAACCTGAATTTCACGCGGGCAGGCATCGGTGCAATTGAAGATCGTATGGCAGCGATAAACACCAAATTGATCGTTTAGAATCTTAAGTCGTTCCACCGCAGCCTGATCACGGCTATCGAAAATGAAACGATGCGCGTTGACAATCGCCGCCGGGCCAACATAGCTGCCATTAGCCCAGAACGACGGACACGATGTAGTGCAGGCCCCGCATAAAATGCACTTGGTGGTGTCGTCAAAGCGTTCGCGATCTTCAGGGCTTTGGAGCTGTTCCTTTTGGGGCATTTCTTCAGACCCGACAAAATAGGGGATCACAGATTTATAATGATCGAAAAATGGCTCCATATCCACGATGAGATCACGCTGCACTGGTAAGCCCAAAATCGGTTCAACCTTGAGGGTTGTGCCTACATCCTGAACCAGCACCTTGCAGGCCAAACGATTGACACCATTAATCCGCATCGCATCGGAGCCACAAACCCCATGCGCACAGGAGCGACGATAGGCCAGGGTTCCATCTTGATAATCCTTGATGTACTCCAGCAAATCGAGTACACGGTCCGTCGGTTCCGCTTCTACGGTAAATTTATCGAAGTGCGGTTTCTTATCGTTTTCAGGATCGTAACGGAAGATTTTTAGTTTTACTTGCATGGTCATCGCTCCTAATACACGCGCTTCTTCGGTTCGTATTTTGTCTTTACAACCGGCTTGTAACCCAGCTTGACTTTACCATCTTCCAGCCAGGCCAGCGTGTGCTTCAACCATTTTCTATCGTCGCGGTCGGGGTAATCATCACGGGCGTGCGCGCCACGGCTCTCCTTGCGGGCCAGGGCCGAAACTGCGGTCACTTCGGCCAGATCGAGCAGGTTACTCAACTCCCACGTGTTCAACAATTCAGTGTTATAAAGTTTGCCAGTATCATTGATGCTCACATTTTTGAAACGCTCTTGGAGTTCGCGAATCTTCTCAACCGCCTGCTGCATGCCTTCTTCCACGCGGAATACACCCACATGGTCGAACATAACTTCTTTCATCTCTTTGGCAATATCGGCGGCTTTTTCGGATCCGCTGCCGTTGCGCAGAGCGTCAAATTGAGCGCGGATAAAATCGACAGGATTCTCAGGAAGGGGCTGGAAATCTGCACCCTGAGCGAATTCTGCGGCCCGAACACCGGCCTCACGCCCAAAGACGATCAAATCTAGCAGAGAGTTGGTGCCCAGACGATTGGCGCCATGCACCGAAACGCAGGCTACTTCGCCAGCCGCATAAACGCCGGGCAACACCTCATTTTTGGCGTCAATCACCACTTCGGTGCGCATATTGGTGGGGATGCCGCCCATGGCATAGTGCGCCGTGGGCTGCACTGGCATGGGCTGGGTGACAGGATCAACTCCGAGGTAGGTGTGGCAAAAATCGATGATGTCGGGCAATTTGCCGAGAATTTCCTCCGCCGAAGTCACATAAGGCCGTCCGTCGGGGCGTGTGCGCCCATCGAGCGAGGCATAGTGATTGACCAGATCGGGGGTGACATCCAGGTATAAATAGCGTTTGCCGTTGATGCCGCGGCCGGCCTTCATTTCCAGATACATGGCCCGGCTGACGACATCCCGCGAGGCCAGGTCTTTGACGGTGGGCGCGTAGCGTTCCATGAAACGCTCGCCATCACCATTAAGCAGAACGCCGCCTTCGCCGCGCACGCCCTCGGTGATGAGGATGCCCATGCGATAGATGCCTGTGGGGTGGAACTGGAAGAATTCCATATCTTCGGCGGGAATGCCGCGCCGCAGAGTGATTGCAACGCCATCGCCGGTGTAGGCATACGCATTGGAGGTGATCTCCCACACGCGGCCATGCCCGCCGGTGGCGAAAATCACCGCTTTGGCATGGAATACATGCAGCTCGCCGGTTGCCAATTCAAGAGCTACCACGCCAGCGGCGACCCCATTCGACATTAGTAAATCGACAACATGGTATTCATCGTAGAAATTAACTTTGTTCTTGATACACTGTTGGTACAGCGTCTGCAAAATCATGTGACCCGTGCGGTCGGCGGCATAGCAGGCGCGTGTGACCGGTTTACCGGTATTGTTGTTGGTGTGTCCGCCAAAGGGGCGTTGTGCGATGGTGCCGTCTTCGTTGCGTGAAAAGGGCAGCCCCATGTGTTCGAGTTCGTAGACCACTTCGGGAGCCGCTTTGCACATAAATTCGATGGAATCCTGATCGCCCAGGTAATCGCTGCCTTTGACGGTATCGTAGGTATGCCACTCGGCGTTATCTTCTTCGGCGTTGCCTAAAGCCGCGCCGACGCCACCCTGCGCAGCCCCGGTATGGGAACGCGTGGGATACAGTTTACTGATGACCGCAGTGCTAGCTCCTTTGGAAGCATATAGGGCTGCCATTAGCCCTGCCCCACCACCGCCAACGATGACGACTTCGTATTGATGATGTTTCATAAGTTCAATTCTCCACTAGAAACCCGGCCGTTTGTATCGCGAATAGCACAAATGACACGACTATTCTTAATAAGGTAGGCAAAGCATAATTTTTATTCGTGAAATTCGGTAAATTCGTACCCATTCGTGATTAGACTCGAGCATCTTTATAAACTGTCAGTTCAATCATTCTCAACTGAGGCTAGGAAGCCAGGATAACGTAAACGGCTGCCAGGATCATGAAAACCCACAGCACGAAGAAAACCAGACGGGTAATGATCTGCCAGGCCGGACGCGATGTGTAGTCTTCGATGACCACGCGCAAGCCGTTGAGACCGTGCGTACCACCGAAGAAGATCACCAGCATTTGCATAATCTGCCAGAAACCATTGGCCCAAATATCCACATTGGGGATATTGCTATCCAGCACATGGTTTGGGTTAGGGAAAAACGTCCAACGCATGAGGGTGCCCAAATCCATCTGGTTGCGCGCGCCCATTACCAGGGCCGCCGCCATACCAGTAATCGCCAGGAAAAAGAAGGCCAACCCCGAGAGGCGCGTGAACATCCACATCATATATTCCAGATTCCATCCGGGATGAGGAATTTTCTTTGTTTGCATAGTCAACTCCATAAAATCAAAAATTCACCACGGTGACACAAAATAAATAGAGAAATTCTCTGTGATCTCCGTGTCTCTGTGGTAAGAAATTACCCGCCAGCCAAAACGCGCTGCAGCATGATAAAAATGGTCAGGCTGTAGATGGGGACAAAGATCAACCATTGCAGCCAGGTCATTTCACGCTGATAACGCAGCATTTTAGGCCACAGATCAAGGATGATGATGCGCATCCCGTTCAAGCCGTGGAATAACACCGTGAAAACGATCAATAATTGAAAATACGGCGATTCGTAGATAATATTAATATTTATTGCCCAATCGCTGCCCATTTGCTGCGTGAAAAAAGAAGCCACGACATGCAGGCTGATAAAAATTATCATACCCAGCCCGGATATACGGTGCAGCGCCCAGGCCAGCATCGGGCCGCCCCCTTTGTACCGCACTCCGTCCAGAAAACCTACTTTCCGATCAAGCGCCATAAGAGCCTCCTCTTGAGCGTTAAAAATAATCTATAACAATACCCTGAAGGGTACAAGCGACAAAAAGACACAAAGGATTTATAGATCTTCGAGCCTTTGTATCTTAGTAAGCATAACCCAGAAATAGCTTCTCGCTTTTGAATTGGAGAACTTACCTCTATTATTCCGCATTTTCATACATTCGTAAAAGTGACAGACTTCATGGTTTGTTAGTCCCATGTATCCTCAACATTTCCAATTCTTCTGTTTTATAATACTAATCTGAGGAATGAGAAGCCTAGCGAATGATGAATGACGAGCGCCGTCATGCATTATTCGCTGTTTATCATTCGCTATTCATTATTTTTTACAGAGGAGGTACGCATGGCAAAAAAGAGTTCATCTCCTAATCTCAGCCGTCGTGATTTCACCAAAATCGTCATGTCTTTCCTGGGGTCTATTATGGGCGCGATGGTCGGCATTCCCATTATCGGGTATGTGATCTCACCAGCGCTAAAAGCCACAGAAATTGACGATTGGGTATCTCTCGGTGCGCTCGATTCGTATCCCATTGGCAGTCCGAAATTATTCAGCTTTACTCGCACCAAAGTCAACGGGTGGGAGCAAACCACCAATAGCTACGGCGTTTTTGTGGTACGCAAATCGGAAAGCGCGTTGAACGTCTATTCCAATGTCTGCACGCATCTGAGTTGCCGCGTCAACTGGAATGAAGAAGTGGCAGCCTACACCTGCCCCTGCCATGATGCACAATTCGGCTTGAACGGTGAGGTCCTCTACGGGCCGCCGCCCCGCCCGATGGATGAATATGAATACACAATCGAAGATGGGAATATTCTCATCCACCTGACGGAGGCCTAAGTATGTTTGAAAAAATTTTCCAATGGCTCGATGAACGTCTTGGCCTGGAGGCCATTTACGGCGCCGTACTCGACCGAAAAGTACCCAAAGTGAACTGGTGGTTCACCCTGGGCAGCGCCAGTTTATTCCTGTTCGTCATGCAGGGCATCACTGGCATATTCCTAACCATGTACTACGTTCCCTCCCCCGATAAAGCCTACGACAGCATTCAATATATCATGGATGGCGTGGCTTTCGGCTGGCTGATCCGCGGCATCCATCACTGGGGAGCCAGCCTGATGGTGTTAATCGTCTTCATACACATGCTGCGCACCTTCTTCTACGGCGCCTACAAATACCCCCGCGAAATCACCTGGCTGACAGGATCCCTCTTGCTGCTGCTCACCTTGGGCATGGGCTTCACTGGCTATTTGTTGCCCTGGAATCAGCGAGCGTACTGGGCGACTACCGTGGGCACCGAAATCGCTGGAACTGTACCCGGAATTGGCGATTTCATCCTTAGAGCCTTACGCGGCGGCAGCGGCCTGAGCGCAGTCACACTGGCGCGCTTCTTCTCGGCACATATCTGGCTTTTGCCGTTGGGCATTGTGCTGCTCATCAGCGTCCATATGTATCTCATCATCCGCCTGGGAATTTCCAATGTCCCCGGCGAGGACGAGTAAGGCAGGAGGCATACCGTGAACGAAGAACATAAGAAGAAATATCACGCAAAATATACTGCTGCCAAACAAAAAGGTGTCAAGTTCTGGCCGGATATTATCTACAAGGATTTACTGGTCTCATTTGCGCTGTTCATCCTGCTCATCGGGTTGGCAGCCTTTGTGGGGGTGGCAGCCGAACCCAAAGCGGATCCTAACGATACAGCTTACATCCCCCGCCCGGAATGGTACTTCCTGTTTTTATTTGAGGCGCTCAAATTCGTCCCTGGAGCCATCGAATGGGTCGGTACAGCGCTAATCCCTGGTATCGCCGTGCTGGCGCTGATTGCGCTGCCCTTTTTGGACAAAAACCCCTCGCGCTACTGGAAAAACCGCAAAGTCGCCATCAGCGTGATGAGTGTGATCGTGCTGGGCATCGTTGGTCTGACAGTCCGAGCCGTTATTACCACCCCTGAGCAAGAAGAAACCGCATTGGCAGGCTCGATCGCCGAGCAAGTCATCCAGGGGCAAGACCTGTACTCAATCTACTGCGCTGAGTGCCATCAACCCGAGGGCGAGGGCGGCGAAGTTGTCGGCGTGGAAGGGCTGGAAGGCACCTTCATCAAACCGATCAGCAGCCAGGACGAAATGTGGACGCGCACCGACCAGACGCTTTTCAATATCGTCGATATGGGCCAGCAAGATTTAGGTATGCCCCCCTATGGTCTGGGCTACGGCGGCGAGTTGCAGCGCAGCGAGATCGAAAATATCGTCGCCTTCATGCGCTACACCTGGGATGAGCGCGCCGAAATCCCTGAAGATGCGATTGTCGGCATCCCTGCGCTGGCGGAGGGCGAAGTGCCCTCATACGAGGTGCATATCTCGGCTGTAGCCAAACGCTATTGTGTCTCTTGCCACCGTGAAGGCAAAGAGAATAACGAATATCTGATGGGCAGCTACACCGAGATACTGACCACGGGCATCAACGCCGCCAACAATATCATTCCCAATGACCCCGATGCCAGCTACCTGATGCAAACCCTGCACCGTCAAACCGTGATTGGCAGCGACGGCAACGAAATTGGCGCCATGCCGCCCAGCAAAGACCTGAAGGTCGAATATGTAGAAATGTTCCGCCGCTGGATCGAGGCTGGCATGCCCGAAATGGCCGATGAAGTCGCCGTCGAGGCAACACCGACCCCCTAATCAGAGAACCAACCCAGAGCAAGTTTTGCCGCAAACCCCAGGGAATTCAAAATTCCCTGGGGTTTTTGATTCTTAATCCACAAATACTAAAATATATATGTGCAAATACTTGACAAAATCAGGATATTCAGATATATTTATCCTCGTTGCAAACAAAAATCATCATCGTGAGGAATATATGGCTGCTTATTTAAGTTTCAAAGAAATCTGGCGCAACAAGGGTCGTTACCTGCTTTTTAGCCTGGTGATTGCGCTGATTACTGTGTTAGTGCTGTTCACTGCCGGGCTGGGCGAGGGCCTGGCCTCTGCCAACAAAGAGTATCTCGAAAAAATCAACGCTGATCTGCTCGTTTTTCAGGAAGATACCGGCTTCTCCACCCTGGAAAGTCGCCTGGAATATAACACGCTCAAACAGGTGCGCCGCTGGGAAGGTGTGGCCGATGTGGGCGCAATTGGTTTCAGCAACGTGACGATCCTGTTCAAGAATGGCGCTGAGCCGGTTGAGGTTTCTTTAATCGGTGTGGAACCTGGTAAACCCGGCGCGCCGCCCGCCTTCGAAGGCGAAGCCCTGCGCTCCAAGCAATCGAAAACAACTGTCATTGACGGGCGCATTGCCGAACAAGCCAACGTACAGGTTGGCGATACGATAATTGTCAAAACCACCCAGGGCGCAGAAGACGAGTTTTACGAGCTAAAAGTCAGCGGTATCACCGACGGACGGCAATATTTCTTCCAACCTTCGGTATTTGTGCCGCTCGAAATCTGGGACGAGATTCGCCCCAAAGCGGATACCAATACCAATGCCGCTCCGCTGCTGCCGAATATACTGGCAATCCAATTGCAAAATCCGGATGCCAAAGTTGAAATGGGTCACTATCTGGAGAGCCGTGTGGACGGCATCGAAACTGCCGACATCAAAACCACCTACGAGGCCGCACCGGGCTACGCCGAACAACAAAGCACGCTCAACACGATGAAGGGCTTCACATTCCTGATCGGCGTGCTGGTCATCGGCGGCTTCTTCCAGATTCAAACCCTGCAAAAAGTCGCCCAAATCGGAATGCTGAAGGCCATCGGTACATCAAATCATTCGGTTGCCAATGCGGCGATCTTTCAAATTATCTTTGTGACAATTTTCGGTGTGGCGATCGGCGGGGCGGCCACCCTGGGTATGGCCTTTGGGCTGCCCAGCGGCGTGCCGATTGTGTTTACAGGCACAGCAATACTGATAGCCGTGATTGCGCTCCTTTTGATTGGGCCAATCGGCGGGCTGGTTTCGATCCGCATGGCGCTGAAGGTTGAACCCCTACGGGCGCTGGGAATGTAG
>JABGRQ010000100.1:0-16283 GCA_018648225.1 Chloroflexota bacterium | reverse complement strand
ACGTTACAAAAATTTACGAGAGCGGCAATTTAGTCGTCAAGGCTGTGGATGAAGTTTCGATCAGCGTCAAAGCGGGTGAGTTTGTCGGGCTAGTTGGCCCCAGCGGATCGGGGAAAACCACCATGCTGGCAATGCTGGCCGCACTCTTGCAGGCCAGTGATGGCTCGTTGATGATTGATGGCTATAATTTGAGCGAAATGAACGATATTCAACGCACAAGTTTTCGGCGGGAGAAAATCGGATTTACATTTCAATCGAATAATCTGGTGCCGTATCTGACCGCCCTCGAAAATGTGGAATTGATGCTGCGCCTGAATAAGAAGTTCAACCGCAAAAGCCGCCAGCACGCCAAAGACCTGCTCTTGCGCCTGGGGCTGGAAGGCCGCCTGGACAGCCTGCCATCACAGCTTTCCGGCGGACAGCAACAGCGCGTGGCGATTGCCCGCTCGCTGATCCACGACCCCAGCGTGGTGCTGGCCGACGAGCCAACCGCCAGCCTGGACACCGAACGCGCCAATCAGGTGGTGGGCATCTTTGCCGATCTGATCCACGAACAACAGCGCGCCGGGATTATGGTGACGCACGATCTGCGCATGTGCAAGTATGTCGATAAAGTCATTCAAATGGTGGATGGCAAGGTCACGAATATCATCACCGAGCGGGCAGCGATTGACCAACTGGCTGGCAGCAGCAAATTTGCAGAAGCGCCAACCCAAAAAGTTAAACCAGTGCAGCAACCCCAAAGATTATTGGCTCACGCAATGCCGAATCTGGTCGGCGCGGCGGTTGGAGATTGATGGGAACTTGCCCTCACCCTGGCCTTTGCCTTCTCTTCACTTTGTTCAGAGTTTTGGCTCAGGCATGTCCCTCTCCCAAAATTAGGAGAGGGACGGATTCGAGCGTAACGAGAATCAGGGTGAGGGCTACAACTTTTCAATCGCCACCCGCGCGGCCATCACCGCACGGGCGCGATGGCTGAGGGTATTCTTTTCCGCCATTGGGAGTTCGGCCATCGTCAGGCTGGTGTTTTCGACAAGAAAGATAGGATCGTAGCCAAAGCCATTGGTGCCACGTTCTTCGGGAATGATCTCTCCGGGGCAAATGCCCTCATAAAAAACAGGATCACCTCCGGAGTAGGTCAGTGCAACCACACAGATAAAACGCGCATCCCAGGGGCGCGAAAATCCCTTTAAATTCGCCAATAAATATGCTCTCCGATCCGCATCTGTAGCATTTTCCTGAGGAGCATAACGCGCCGAATAGAGTCCCGGCGCGCCGTCGAGGGCGGCTACTTCCAAACCCGAATCATCAGCCAGGGTGGGCAATCCAGACGCCTGGGCGTAGGCTTGCGCTTTTAGCGCCGCATTTTCGGCGTATGTGTCGCCGGTTTCTTCAACGTGCAATTTCAATCCCAGATCGGCGGGGGTGACGAGGATAACTGGCAAATCTGCCAATAGAGCCTGAATTTCTTCGAGCTTGCCGCGGTTGCTGGTAGCGATGAGTAGTTTGGGCATCGATGCACTCCTGATGGATTTGGGTTGGCCGTCACCCATTCTAACGCATTGACACCTGATTGCGGAAGTGCCCCGCGTTTTGCGATGCTTCCCATCCCGTTTGGCAGTATAATTGGGGCCAATGTTGATACAAGTTAAAAAATATTCCTCCGGTATTCTTATTGCGTTATTGATCTTGCTGGCAGGCTGCCAGACCGCGCAGGATGCGACACCATCTCCAGTGGAAGCTCCCGCTGACAGCGCACCAGCACCAACGACGCCGGTTGAGCCAACTGCCACTTTGGTTGCGCTGGCAGCCGATGTCAATGGCACGCCAATTCTGCTCGAAGAATATGAGGCTGAGTTGGCGCGTTACCAGGCTGCGCTTGGCACAGAACTGGCAACACCAGACCAACAAACGGTGCTCGATAGTCTGATTGACGAATTGCTGTTTACTCAAGCAGCGGAACGAGCCGGTTTTGTGCTGGATGAAGCCACCTTGCAGGCACACATAGATCAACTGGGACTGACCCCCGAAGAGCTTGCCCAATGGATACAGGCCAATGGCTATTCCGAAGAAAGTTTCCGCGCCGCGCTGACACGTTCGATTGCCGCGGCCTGGATGCGCGACCAGATTGCCGATGCCGTACCACAAACCGCCGAGCAGGTACACGCCCGCCAGATTTTGCTATATAATTCGGATGAAGCTGAGACAATTCTGGGGCAGCTAAACGGCGGGGGCGATTTTGCCACCCTGGCCGAGCAATACGATCCGGCAACCAAAGGCAATTTAGGTTGGTTTCCGCGGGGTTATCTCACTGTCCCCGAACTGGATGATTTTATTTTTGCGCTGGAACCCGGTGAACATAGCCCCGTCATCGAAACCGCACTCGGTTTTCATATTGTGCAGGCAATTGAATTCGATGCCGCCCGTCCGCTCACCATGCGCGCGTACCGGGCCGTTCAGCATCAGATGCTGGCGCAATGGCTGCTCGCACAACGAGAGCAAAGTGAAATCGTGCTATACTTGCCCTGACCCTTATATGGAAGTGTGACTATGGAAAAAGACATCTTCGATTTTATTGATGACGATGAAGACGAGGGGCCAGCTTTTAACCCCGATTTGGTGTGGAATATTCTCACAGTGGTTGTTTTATTGGTCGCGCTGTGCGTTGGAGTTCTCTTTCTGACGGTGTTCATCAACCCCAACGCCGGGATCAATCCCTTCCCGCCATCCACGCTTCCCGCCACAATTGCGCTCGACACGCTCACCCCCACCCCCAAGCAATTGCTGCCGCCAACGTGGACGTCAGTGCCTCCCCAGGCGACAGAAACGCTCTTACCAACAGAGACTATGGTTCCACCCACCGCAGAAGTCGCACCGACCGACGAACAGAGCGAACAAGCCTCCCCCACAACCCCGCCTGATAACGGTGACTCAGCCGGGATGCCGTATGTAATGTACGAGGGCAATCCTCAGTATATCCCCAATGTATATCATGCCGAATTAGGGTGCACCTGGATGGGAGTCGGTGGGCAGGTGCTCAGCCTCAATGGGGCGCCCGTCACGGGCATTGTTATGCGCCTGGGCGGTCAACTGGGCGATCAGCCCGTGGATTTGGTGACCGTTACAGGCATTGCAACCAACTATGGCCCAGCCGGGTACGAATTTGATCTCACCGAAATTGTGGCAGGCCCCACCGCTTCAACCGGTACGCTGTGGGTAGAATTGCTCGATCAGGCCGGGCAGTCGCTATCGACGCAAATCTATTTTGATACCTTTGAAGATTGCGACAAAAGCACGATCATCATCTACTTCAAACAAGTGCAATAACCCCCTAAACATAAAAAAACACCGGCTTTCACCGGTGTTTTTTTATGTTTAGGGGAACAAGAGCTTGTAATGCTCACCAATATGCGCAATGGCTTGCTGAATGAGCAGGCGGTTGCTCTCGATCTGATGCCAACGGCTGGCGCCTGATGAGTGAGGCAGCGGCACAACCCAGCGACCCTGCACCTGTTTTTGGGTGCCAATAATTTCGGTCAATTTTTTACTTTTGGGGAAGAAGAGATTTATCGCTAATCGCCCAATGGGGATCACCAGGGCAGGATTCACAAGTTCAATTTCTCGATCGAGATAAGGGCGACAAAACTCTTGCTCAATATTTCCGGGCACGCGGTCGCCGCTGCCCCCTTTGGCGCGGCCCGGATAACATTTGGTGACGGAGGTCATATACTGTGTGGCGCGGAACCAATCTTCTTCGATTCCGGCATCCGCCAGCCACTTAAAGAGGCGCTGCCCGCTGCCCGCGTTGAAAGGCCGCCCCACTTCGACTTCAGTAATGCCGGGAGCTTGCCCAATCGTCATGATACGCGCACCCATCACGCCAGAGAAAACCGCCGGGGGAATGATTTCATGCCCATCATCCAGGCAAAGGCGGCAGGCGCGCATTTGTGTGTGTAGTTCAGAGAGTATTTGTATTGTCATAATTCGGTAGTCATTCACAAAGTAAAGATTCGCCGCCCCACAGCAAGTTAGCGAATTAACAAATCGACAAGCGGCGGGCCAAGGATCAGCAGGCCGACCAGAATAGCAGCGGTGGCTGTTATCAGCACACCTGCCGCACTGACATCTTTGATGATTTTGATTTGTGGATGCTCATCGGGGTGGACGAGATCGGCGAGGGCTTCCAGGGAAGTATTGAAGAATTCGGCGGCCCAAACCAGTGCGATAGTAATGAGCAGGATGGCCCAATCCTGGGGGGAGAGTTGGAGCCACACCCCGAGGATAATCACACCTGTGGTGATGAGCGCGTGAACCCAGGTGTTGCGTTGCGTGCGCAAGACGTACCACCAGCCCTCGAGGGCGAATCGGATTGACGTTAGGCGAGAGCGCAGGAAGGAGAGCATGGCAGATGATGAATCAGGCGGGCGGGGTGATTTCTACACCCAGGGTGGCGAGAATTTCAGCCTGGGCAGCCCACATGGTGTTTTTTTCGGCTTCGTCGGCGTGGTCGTGGCCGAGTAGATGCAAGATGCCGTGAACGATGAGTAACTGCAACTCTGCTTCGGGGGTATGCCCCCCGCTTTGGGTCTGTGCCACCACGCGCGGGTACGAGATCAGCACATCCCCCAAATAAGCCGCGCCGCTCTCCGGATCCGAAAATTCTGCGGGGAAAGAGAGTACGTCGGTGGGCGCGTCCACATCTCGAAACTGCTGATTGAGTTCGTGCAGCTGGGCATCATCGGTGACGATAATGCTTAATTCGCTTGTAGCAGAAATGCCCTGATGCGCCAGGGTTGCCTGGGCGGCAGCTTCTATTCGTTGACTTTCCCCAGGCAAGCAGGTATCTGCCCCAATTTCAATATAGATCGACATGGCTACTCCGCGGTTTTGATGGGCTGGGTGGGGATATTGAGCGTAGGATAGTCGACGCGGGGATGATAAATGCCGCGCAAATTAGTAAAGAAGGTTTCGGCAGTTGTATTGAGTTCTTGCAGGGTCAGGCGGGTATCTTGAAGTTGATCCTGGGCAAGGCGTTTATCAATGGTGTCTTTGATCATTTCGCGCAGGGCATCCTCGGTTTCGGGTTTCTGCGCACGCACGCGGGCCTCGCAACCATCGGCCAACATGACCAGCGCAGTTTCGCGCGATTGCGGGCGCGGTCCCGGATACATAAATAGATTTTCATCGAGTTGTGAAGTATCACCCTGAGCTGCATTAACGGCCTGTGCCCACTGATAGTAGGTTTTTAGCGTGCCGTGATGTTCGGCAATAAAATCTTTGATGCGATCGGGCAAACGATGTTTACGGGCCAGCGCTATTCCATCGGTCACGTGACGGATGATAAGCGCCGCGCTTTCTGCTGGATCAAGATGATCGTGGGTATCAATTTGCCCGACACGTTGATTTTCAATAAAAAAGAAGGGGTTAGCGGCCTTGCCAATATCATGATACAGCGCGCCCACGCGAGTCAGCAGGCTGTCGGCGTCAATGCGCTCGGCAGCCTGTTCGGCAAGATTAGCAACTTGCAAGCTGTGCTGGTATGTACCCGGCGCATTGCGCAACAAATATTCGAGCAATTCACTGTCGGGACGCGAGAGCTCAAGCAATTGCAACGGGGTAATTTGGCCGAGAATGGGGGCCAACAGATATTGCATCAACACAGTGATACCAGAGACCATCAGACCATTGAGCAAGGTCATAGCGGTTTGCGAAACCAGTGTATTTAAATTGGTTTCAAGCTGGAGAAGATGGAAAGCTGTGATCACGGCAGAACCTGATGCCGCAACGGTTATTCCAACCCACAAGTAGGCGCTGATACGCTGCTCGCGCTTGGGCATCAAAACACCAAACAGGCTGCCCGTGCCGAAGAATAATAACAGCACTGCACTATTACTTTGATCGAAAGCAATCAGTAAAATCAGTGGAATCGTGGAAACCAGGGCCAGTTCTTCGCCGAATAAACTGGCAATAATCAAGGGGTAAGCCGCCAACGGGAATAAATAGGGCGCCAACGGGTGCATGGGCAGCGCCAGGCGTCCCAATGACAGAAAAGCAAGAAACAGGCCAATAATAACGAAAAGTCCGCGCGTATATTTCAAACTATTAGCCTGACGACGGAACAAAATAACCGCCAGTCCCAGTGAGAGAAGTACCAGCAATCCGGCAGAGGTCAGTTCTTGCCAACGGTGTTCGGGCTGCGCTAATCCCAGGGAACGCAGCGCTTCAAGTGCAGCTTCAGAAATGACTTCGCCGCGCTGCACAACGATTTCGCCCGCGGCGAAAGAAACTTGAACCGGCTCTACGGCTTCGGCGGCTTGCTGACGGACGGTTTCAGTGAGCGTTTCACTATATATGCTGTTTGGGGCAATAAACGCGGCGGCCAACTCGGCAACGATCAGAGCCTGATCTTCTGGCAATGCCAGACTAACCAAATTAGGCACATTGCTGCGATAATCATCCTCACGACCTGCGCGGATTGTGTTGCGCATCACCTGTTCCAGGACAACAATAGCTTCTTGTTGAACGGCCTGCCAGCGCGTATCAATCAATGCCAGAATATTGACGGCTGTTTCTGCACGAATATGAATCTCTTGCAATGCAGCCAGATCGTTGAGTTGTTGCTCTTCGTTGGCGTAAATATCGCTGCGCACACTGGTGATATACGCCAGGGCAGCGCGCAAACGCTCAAGCTGTTGGCGGGCAATATTCGTGTCGGCCTGGGTATAGCGGGGAGCCACGCTGCTGAGAACGGTCTCTTGCAACTGCAATGTACGCACATCGCTGGTATAACTGATGGCTGATGGCGCAAGAATATCTTGCGCAGCTACATCACCCAACTGTAAATCTTGTGCCGCGATCAAAGTCGCTGGCGTGAAGATCACAATCGCCAGCGTTGCTGCGCCAGTACATAGCAGCAATATCAGCAGGAGTAGTATCTGCTTAAAGTTCGGCTTTGGAATATGTGCCGTCATGTCGCTCGGCTTACCACTGGGGATTATCCCCCCAGCAATGCGCGCACTATTTGATTGGCTTCTTTGCCATCGGCGCGCCCATGGATTTTTGGCATCAACATGCCCATTACTTTGCCCATTTCTTGGGGAGTTGATGCTCCGATTTCGGCGATGGTTTCCTGAACAAGGGCGGTTAACTCTTCACGGCTGAGGCCTTTGGGCAAGTATTCTTCTAAAATGGCAATTTCAGCTTCGGCTTCGGCAATCAGATCATCTCGTTTGGCTTGTCTGGCTCCTTCGATAGTTTCATGGCGAGCTTTGACTTCTTTTTGCACAATAGCCAGCACGTCCGGCTCGGTCAGTTCGCCCTTTTGAGCAACTTCAGCATTTTTTATCGCTGACATCGCCATGCGCACAACGCGTTTGCGCCGCTCGTCTTTAGCCTTCAAGGCTTCTTTCAGTGCCTGGGAAAGTTTCGTTTTTGTATCCATAATAAATTGATTATACCGCGACTTATTTTTCCAGCCCTCGGCTGGGCTGCTGCGCTGATTTATTCGAAAACGACTGAATAGTTTGTACAGCATCCGGGTTGACCAATGATGATGTATCGCCCAGTTCCAACCCTAAATAGGCCGAACGGATCATGCGCCGCATGACTTTAGCATTACGAGTTTTGGGCAAATCCCCAATGAAGAGAATTTCTTTGGGCGCTAAAGCTTTACCCATTGCTTTCACCAACATTCGCCGTAATTCGGCGCGCAATTCTTCAGATGCTTCTACCCCAGCGGCCAACACACAGAAAACCGCCACGGCGCTGCCTTTAATTTCGTCAGGGATACCGATCGCGGCAGCTTCAACCACCTGGGGATGTTCAACCAGCACGGATTCCACTTCTGCTGGGCCGAGGCGTTTTCCGGCTACTTTGATGGTATCGTCCGAGCGCCCTAAGATGTACCACAACCCATCGGAGTCTTTGGCGGCAAAATCACCGTGCACCCAAATATCCTTCCATTGCGACCAATAGGTTTCGAGATAGCGGTCGGAGTCTTTCCAGAAACCGCGCGTCATGCCAATCCATGGCGATTTAATCACCAACTCGCCCACCTGATTAATCACCGAATTGCCATTTTCGTCAAAAATGTCGGCGGCAATACCCGGGGTGGGGGCTGAAAAAGCGCAGGCTTTGAGCGGCAGGATGGGGTTGCCCATCACAATCCCGCCCGAAATTTCTGTGCCACCTGAATAATTGATAATTGGGCGTTTCCCTTGGCCGACTTTCTCGAAAAGCCACATCCACGGATCGGGGTTCCAGGGTTCGCCGGTGGATGCAAAGAAGCGCAAGCTGGAAAGATCATGCTGCCGGAAGTGTTCTTCGCCTCGGGGGATCAGTGCCCGCACCAGCGTTGGCGAGATGCCCAGCGTGGTGATTTTATGCCGCTCGACCAGTTCCCACAAGCGGTTGGAAGCCGGATAATCGGGCGCGCCATCGTAGATAAAGAAGGTGCTTCCCAAAATCAGCGCCCCGAAAACCAGCCACGGCCCCATCATCCAGCCCATATCCGTCATCCAGTAGATGATCTGATCGGGATGCACATCCGTGCCGAAGGCCATATCCTGCGCGGCCTTGATCGGGAATCCGCAATGGGTGTGCAGCGCGCCTTTGGGGCGGCCCGTTGTACCCGAAGTGTAGATCACCATCAGAGGGTCTTCAGCAGCGGTGATCTCGGTGAGGGCGGCAGAAGCCTGCCCAGGGATCAGGTCTTGCCACCAATGATCACGCCCCAACTTCATTTCCACGTCCAGCCCAGCCCGCTTGACCACGATGATATGCTCGAGGGTAGTCACCTGCCCGGCGGCTTCGTCGGCCACAGCCTTCATATCTACTGGCTTGCCGCGCCGGTTGATCCCATCGGCGGTGAAGAGGGCTTTGGCATCTGCATCCACCAGGCGCGTGACCACCGCACCAACGCCATAGCCCGAAAAGAGCGGCAGAATGATCCCGCCGATTTTGGCAATCGCCAGCAGAGCAACCACAATTTCGGGGATCATGGGCATAAAAATGCCAATGGCATCGCCTTTGCCCAGACCGAGGGAGCGCAGGGCATTCGCCGTCTGGTTAACCTGACGATAAAGTTCGCCATAGCTGAGGGTGAGCGTGCGGCCTTCCTCACCTTCCCAAATAAAGGCTGGCTGGCTCTCGGTGGGGGTGCCGATATATTTATCCAGGCAATTATGAACGATATTTAGCTTGCCGCCCACACACCAACGCGGCCATTGAATACCACCTGAGAGATCAACAACCTGCAAATACGGCTCGTAGAATTGAATATCTAAATATTGAAGTACTGCCTCGGTAAACCAGGCTATATCTGCGGTGGAACGCCGCATGAGTTCGTCAAAGTCACGAATATCGTGCTGGCGCATAAATTGAGTCAAATGGGCTTTTTCAAGATAGTCCAGTGAAGGTTGCCAAACAATTTTCCCCCCAAATTTAAAAGATTGACTCATCTTTCATACTCCTGCTGATTAGCATCTACGGAGTGGATAAAACAATATCGTCATCATCCCATCGGGTGGCGCATCTTCTGGCCGCCGATCAGGTGCAAATGCAGATGAAAGACAACCTGCCCGCCATCCGCGCCGGTGTTAATAATCAGGCGATAGCCGGATTCGGCGATTCCTTCCTGGGCGGCCAGCTCTTTGGCGGTGGTGAATAAATGCCCGATGAGTTGCTCATCACCGGAAGTTAGTTCGTTAATGGAAGGGATATGTTTTTTGGGGATAATCAAAACGTGAGTCGACGCGACCGGATTAATATCGCGAAACGCGGTGACCCGCTCATCTTCAAACATTTTTGTGCTGGGAATTTCACCGGCGATGATTTTACAGAAGATGCAATCGTTGCTCATGGATGTCTCCTTTTGGGGTAGTAGTCGATTAAGGGTCAGGCAATTTGGAAACAGGTTGCCTGATCCCTGACCTGGATGAGCCAGAACCAATAAGTTTATTTACCACAAAGGCACAAAGTCATGAAGAAAAACAAAAATCCGTTCTTTGAGTCTTTGTGACTGCGTGGTAAATTTCCTTGTTTTTTTGCCTGCACCGAGCCGCAGGCACGCGTGTACAAGAATTTCACTGATAAGGTACGGATTACCTGATAACCCCAACCAAGTCTTGTCCATTATTACCGACCAGTTCAACCGGCGTGATTACATTCCACAATTTGCGCGGCGCTTGAGCGGTGACGCGCAGATAATTATCGGTCAACCCGCTGATTGTCCAGCTATCCAGTCCCAGGGGTGATGCGCTTTCCCATAGGACGGGCAGTTCCTGACCGACAAATTGATTCTGGTAGGCGTGCGCCGATGCTTCGAAAACTGCGCGCATCTCGGCGTTGCGGGACTTACGAAGGGCGTGATCCACATGTCCGGACATACGCGCAGCTCCTGTGCCGGGGCGCGCCGAGTAGGTGAAAACATGCCCGCCAGCAAAGTTCATTTGGCGCACAAACTCCAGGCTTTGCTGAAATTCATCCTCGCTCTCGCCAGGGAAGCCGACGATCACATCGGTGGTGATGGCTACCCCAGGGATGGCAGCGCGGGCGGCCTGTACGAGTTGGGCAAAATCGTCGGGGGTGGTTTTACGTGCCATGCGCCGCAGCGTAGCAGCGCTACCGGATTGCAGCGGCAAATGCAAATGGCGCGCCAGCCGCCGGTCTTGCCACAAGGCAAAGAAATCGGCATCCAAGTCCCAAGGTTCCAGCGAAGAGAGACGCATGCGCGGGACATCACTATTTTCGAGAAGATACGTGACCAGATCGCGCAGGTGCGAGCGTTCTGCGAAATCTTGTCCCCACGAACCGAGATGCACGCCCGTGAGTACGACTTCCTGAGCGCCTCCGGCAATCGCTGCCTGAATATCAGCCAAAATTTCTTCTTTGGCGCGGCTGCGTCCCTGACCGCGGGCGACCGTGGTGATACAGAATGTGCAGTGGTTGTCACAGCCATCTTGCACTTTGATGAAAGCGCGTGTGCGCAGCCGCGCTCCAGGGATGGGTTCGCGCGCGACGGGTTCCAGATCGAAGGCCTCGGGCTGAAGTTGTAACAGCCGCGGGACAAGCTCATCTTTCTCGTCGTTGACCACCACCGAGCTGACTCCCGGAAGTCCTGCCGCGGCCAGTGGTTCCATCGTCGCCCAGCAACCCGTCGCAATCACTTGTTTACTTCCGGCACGTGCCGCGGAGCGGATCAATTTGCGCGAATCTGCCGCCGCGGCGGTAGTCACCGTGCAGGTGTTAATTACTGTCAAATCGGCTTCGGCGGGGTCGGAAACCAACGCGTGTCCAGCCGCCCGGAACTGGCGGGCATAGGTTTCAATTTCGCTCTGGTTGAGGCGGCAACCGATGGTGTTGAGATATATTTTCATAAACGTTGAAGGTTATAGGTTGAAAGTTGAAGGTTAACCTTCAATTTTCAACCTTCAACTTGTAACTTATTTTTTTACGGTCCCCGGACAACGAAATTATCAAAATGAATATCGACGCCAATTTCGCCAAAGGTGCCTGCGATCAGGCCAACATCGCCAGAAGCGAATGTTGCGTCTTCAACATCGGCAAGTTTGCTGCCGTTGGCGTGCAATACTAAATGCGAGCCTACACAATCGGCTTTGATATGATTGGTGGCATTGCCCTGTTTGATGGCATCATCAGGGAGCATTTGTTCCATGCCGAGCAGGTTATATTCACCATTCAGAACTTTACCAATCGCATAGAAACCATCGCTGCTGATAATAAAGAAATAGAAATTATCAATATCCTGATAGCGACAAATCACGCCGAAATCATTATCATCTGGGCCACCAATTTTGTTCGCATCCACTTCAACCACCACATTGGTAAAATCTAGCCCGGGGTTGGCCCAAATATCGGTTTCCGTAGCGTTAACCCAAATGCGATACACACCGTTTTCGTAATCGGTGATGCCCTCTTCGGAATTAACCTGATCCCAGCCACTGGATGAATCAGAAAAATCATCTTGAAAAAGCACACCTTCGGGCAAATTTTGCGCAGCGCCACCAGCCAAACTGCACGCCAAAGTAGCCAAGAGCAACGCGACAATAGCCATCAGGAAGGGGTATTTTTTTATCATGCAAATATCTCCTGTGAAGTTCAAATAAATTCGCCCCATTTTAGCATATTCAATTTGTAAAAATGGGTTCAATCTCTGCAAACCAGTCATCACGCAGCATAGTTATATTAAGATTGAACCCATTTACAAGCTATTTCCCCAAATAATCTTCCAATAATCGTTGGGCATGGTCGGCATCCTGGGTGTTCGGAGCCAGCACAAGCACAGCCGCAAGATGCCCTTTTGCCAACGCGCCCTCATCCTGCAAAATATATAACCAACCCAAATGCAAATGTACCGGCGCATAATCGGCATCGGCGCGCAGGGAGCGCAGGAAGAAGCGCTCGGCGTTGAGGTAATCGCCCAATCGCAGCAAGATTTGCCCCATCACATCCAGCGCGGCGGCCGCGCGGGGAGCCAATAGCACCGCCTGCCGCGCCGCCGGGAGGCCAATTTCGTTTAGCTCAAAATTGTAGTGGATGCAAAACTCGGTCAGCGCCTGATAGGGGAGCGGTTTATCGGGGTTATCGGTGATAATCTGCTGATAAAACGCATGGGCAGTCGCCAGCTCGCCAGACTGCGCTAACAACTCTGCCAGATAAATTTGAATGGGGATATTTTGTGGATCGAGAGCCGCCGCGGTTTGGATATATGCCTGTGACGTTTCCGAATCGCCCTGACGCTGCCAATACAACGCCATAAAGGTGTTTGCAGCGAAAGACTGCGGATCAAGCTCCAGCGCTTTTTCCAGCGCATTCAACCCCGAGGGAGATTCTTTGTCGAGTTGCTGCACTGCTTCCCCAAGATAAGCCCAGGCTTCGGCATAATCGGGGCGTAGTTCCGTGGAGAGCATAAAGGCGTGGGCAGCTAAATCCCAATGGTTTTGATGGGCAAGCTCCTGCCCGGCGACGAGCAGCGTGTAAGCGGGTTCATTCCGCTGCAAAGCACGTTGGATCGTGAAAGCCAATGCCCGCGCCGATGTTTCGATTTCATAATCGAGATCCGCTGCCTTACGCAGATAAGGCGGCGCGGCAGCAGGGTTATGGGCGGCGAGCAGCAAACCCAGTTGATATAAAGCTGAAGGTTGAAGGTTAAAGGTTGAAGATTTTTGCAAAGCAGCGATAGCGCGTTCAAAATCGTTTTGCGCCAGAAAAGCATCCGAAAGGCGCTTCAGCGCCGCTTCGATGGGGCCATAGTCACGAACAAGCTGTTCCCAGGTTTGGATAGCGGCATCAAGATCACCATTTTGCTGGTAGGCGTCGCCCAAAGCCAGCATTCCGATAGGAGAGAGTGATTTGACCTGGGTGAAGTATTTGATGGCAGCGGGGTAATCTTGCTGCTTCAGCGCAATAAATCCGGCCTGCTGCCAGAGATCAGCGCGGTAGGGCATCTGCTCGGCGAGCGCAGCGAGTTGGCTGGCCGCCTCGGGGGAGTTCTCGCTTAGGGCCGCACGCGCCAACTCAAACCCCCGCGTGATCCTGTGCGGGCGCAGGGCAATCCCTGATAACGCGAGAATCATCAAGATTCCGAAAATCTTGGGAAGCAAACCATCCGAAAAGACGATCTTCATCTACTATCTATAACTTAATATCTGCATTTATGGCTGTTTCAACAATAAATGCTGGCCTATGGCGAGTTTCGTCGAGAACCCGCCATAGATATTCTCCGAGAACGCCCATGATGATGAGTTGTGCCCCAGAAGTTACTAATGTGATAACAGTTAGTGATGCCCACCCGGTAACAGGAAAATTCTTTAAAATACGTAGTGCAATAATTAGCATTGTATAAAGAAAGCCTAAGGTGGCCAACGAAAACCCTAGCAATGATGCAGCTCTTAGTGGCAAATAGCTAAACGCTGCAAATGAATCGATTAAATATTTTACTTTTTTTGTGAATGTCCAGCGAGAATGCCCATGTACCCTTTGAGCACGATTGTAATAAAGCGTATGCCGATTAAAGCCTACCCACATTGCCTGCCCAAATATGTACGAGTTCTTTTCATCGAGTTTTACCAAAATATCCACTACACGCCGGTCCAGTAATATGAAATCAAATCCATTCGGCGGAAAATCTTTAAATACAAAACGACGAAATAATTGATTAAAAATCTTGGCGAATAACTTTGAAACAAGAGGGTCGTCGCGTTTTTTTCGTGCGGCCAAAACCACCTGATTGTTCTGGTGCCATGCAGCAACGAGTTCAGGGATTAGCTCGGGAGGATCTTGCAAATCTGCAGCGATCACCACTACACAATCGCCATTTGAGTATGTCAACCCTGCTAAAACAGCTGCATTAGACCCAAAATTGCGCGACAACTTCAAAATACTTATACGCTTATCCGTTTGTGACAACTTCTCTAATACTTGAAACGATGAATCCCCAGAGCCATCATCTACAAATAAAAATTCATAAGTGTTTTCTGAAAGCTCATCTGCTACGCGGAGTAATCGCTCCAGAAGCAAGGGGATGCTTTCGGCATTGTAATAAACTGGAACAACTACGGATATCAGCGTCACGGAATTACACTCCAGATGTGTTGATAAAATGATCTTATAACTGAAATCACAAAATCCTGAGATTGTTCATCGTAAGTGGCTTTCACATCCAAAAGGGGCACTTTCATTTTTTTAGTTCCGCAACAGCCAGGCAATATTGTTTATAATCGCGATAATAGCCATGTTCATCATAAAATTCGGACGCCAGTACCAAGCAAACAGAGCCGGATGAGAAATTATCAAGTTCGCGCCAGATGCGCGGAGGAATATACAAACCGTAATAGGAGCGGTTGAGATGGTAGCGTTGCCGGTGCATGCCATTATCGAGAACAACATCAAAGCTACCAGAAACAGCGAGAACAAACTGGTGGCATGTTTTGAGCGCGTGCCCAGCGCGTATAGCACCGCCCGGCACATCATAGAGATAAAAAATTCGCGCTACATCAAAGGGAATATGGTGGTTATTCTCTATAAAAGTTAAGTTTCCCCGCGGGTCAGAAATCTTTGGCAAATCAATTTGACGGCATTCGTGTAACATCATTAAATTTCTACTCTACAGCGGTAACGTTAGTGTTTTTTGGCTTATGCTGCTCGGCTTGTGCGGGAATCCCCATGACGACGGTATTCGGCGCTACATTTTTGGTCACTACGGCACCCGCGGCGACAATCGCGTTATTGCCAATTTCTAAATTAGGCAGCAGAATGGCGCCAACCCCAATTTGCGCGCCCGCGTGTATTTTGGGGCCAATAACACGTTCTGCATTATAGCCATTCTTCCCCAGATCGTTGTCGTTCGTCGATAAAACGCCGCCGCTTATAAAAACATGATCATCAATTTGCATATTACCGGCTAACCAACTATGATCCATAATTTTTACCGCGTCACCTATAATTGTATTGTAATTAATTGTGACATAACGTCCAACAATGCAAAAAGATCCAACCATGCAATTTTCACGAATTGAAGCACCATCTCCTAACAGGGTGTTATTTCCAATCTGCACATCATAATAGATGATTGAATTAGGACCTATTGAGCAATTATTTCCAATACACACTTTTTTATCAAACGAAATGGGGCGAGATGTAGCACCAGCCCCCTTAGGCGACTTTCCTATATATGCACCGGGGAAAATTTCAGTCCCATCTCCTATTACTACGCCTTCTTCTATAACAACAAAAGGGTGAATTACAACATTCTTACCAACAACAACATTCTTTCGCACAATAGCGTGTTCATGAATCCAACTTCCCGTGCCAATATGTTTAGTTTTTATTATTGCTAATGAACTAATCATCAATTTTCCTCCACACCAAGCATTCTTGCAGAAACTAGCCCCATAGCAAGATGCCCAGCGACGATATTTCGATGGTAATAAATTCCGATCATGAAAAAGAAATAAATCCCTAAATAAAATGCGGGGAGTAAAACAAGCAATTTATTATCCCATGATACTTTTTTCCAAAACACAATACTGTATAAAATAGCTATAATCCAAAATAACTGTACCCCGTGAAACATAATGCCATCCGTAGATTCGGAATACGCATTCGGAAAGTAAAAGATCACCTGGAGACGTTCCAAAATTGTGTTGACAAATTCAGAATTTTTAATAGCAGATAACCAATCGTTCAATGTGACAGCCGCATTTACTGAAATTTGCTCAGTCTCTCGAAATAATACAGCTTTTCCACCATAGTATAGGTTATGT
>JABGRQ010000099.1 GCA_018648225.1 Chloroflexota bacterium | reverse complement strand
TAATCTCACTGGAAAGGAGAAAAAAATGCAACCCATAGCTGATGAAAAAATTCGCCCAGGCGGTTTTTTCGAGTGGCTGACGCTTGCCTTTGGACGAATACTCGTTTCACTGGTGGTACCTGTCGTTACATTTACGGTTCTCATCTTGGGATTTCGATGGCTACGTGACACAGTTCCCAGTGGCCTCGCCGAGAAAACCACCGTCTCACTCGTTGCAATTCTCTGGGGGGTAGGCGGTGCCGGTATTCTGTATCTTATTTCCAACTGGCTGATTGAAAAACTCTCTCCGGTTTGGGTAAAAAGATTACAGCCCTTTATTTTTGTTGGCCCGGCCATCGCTATTCTCACATGGTATTTAGCCCTGCCGACCTTCCGAAGTTTATGGATCAGTCTCTTTGATCGCTCAGGCCCAACTGAAGTTCCTTTTGGTTTGTTGTTCACAGCGCCAAAAGAATATTTTGCTCAGCTCTCCACAAACTTCATTGGCCTCGGCAACTACATTTCTGTCTTTACCGAACGAACCATGATCACTGCTTTTCGTAATAATCTCTTATGGATTATTTTTGGCGCTTCCCTAGCGATTGTCTTTGGTTTGTTGGTTGCCGTATTGGCAGATCGCAGCCGCTTTGAAAATATCGCCAAATCATTGATCTTCTTGCCGATGGCAATCTCCATGGTCGGAGCCGGTGTGATCTGGAACTTCATGTACGAAGTTAAAGATATTGCCGACCCGCAAATTGGCTTGCTCAATGCCATCTGGGTTGCCTTTGGTAATAAACCCCAGGCCTGGACTGCGTTAATCACGCAACCCTGGAATAATATCTTCCTGATCATCATTATGATCTGGCTGCAAACCGGTTACGCCATGGTGATTTTCTCCGCAGCCATCAAAGGCATTCCCGACGAACTGATCGAGGCTGCCCGTGTGGATGGCGCCACGGAGCCGCAAATTTTCTTCCGCATTATGATCCCCTATATCATGGGAACCATCATCACGGTCAGCACAACCGTCGTAATCTTCACGCTGAAAATCTTCGACATTGTCATGGTGATGACCGGTGGACAATTCTCAACGCATGTGATCGCCACGCAGTTTTATCGCCAGGCCTTTACCAGCAATAACAAAGGCCTGGCTGCCGCCATCGCCATCGTGTTGCTGATTACCGTCATCCCGGTAATGATCTACAACTTACGACAATTTGCGGAAGAGGAGGCATTCTAATGAGCAGCAAAACTCAGAGCATCACACGCAAGCGACTTGTCAGCGATATTATCGTCAATGGTGTACTACTGTTGATTGTTCTCGTCTGGACAATTCCTACCCTGGGGCTGTTGGTCTCATCGTTCCGAACCCGCTTCGACATTCAAACCTCGGGCTGGTGGTGGATTCTGCCGCACCGAGAATGGGTTACCGTTGAAGAGATGCAACCTGACGACAATCTCGACCCGGATGGAATCATGGAAATTTCCGGGGTGAGTGGCACTTTCGAAGAATTCCGCGAAGGCGTTAAGGCCGCGGATGGCACCAAAGTAACTTGGGTTGGCAATAAACGCCTCGCCACCATCCAGATTCAGGAACGCAAATGGGTGATGCGCACCGATTTCACTATGGAGAACTATGGCCAGGTGCTCGCCGGAAAAGCCTACGAAATCCAGAGCTCGGATGGCAGCATAAAAACCGTTCAGGGCGATAACTTCACCGGTTCGTTTTTAAACAGCCTGACCATCGCCATACCTGCTACAGTCATCCCCATCCTCATCGCCGCGTTTGCTGCCTATGGCTTCGCCTGGATGAGTTTCCCCGGGCGCAAACCCCTCTTCACGATGGTCGTCGCCCTCATGGTGGTTCCGTTGCAAATTGCACTTGTCCCTATCCTGAAAGACTATGTGCGCTTGGACCTAAATGGCACCTTCCTCGCCGTCTGGCTGGCACATACCGGCTTTGGCCTGCCACTGGCAACCTACCTGTTGTTCAACTACATCAAAGGGCTGCCGCGCGACATTCTGGAATCAGCCTTTATTGATGGCGCATCTCACTTCACCATCTTCGTCCGCCTGATCTTGCCGCTCTCCATCCCGGCGCTGGCATCCTTTGCCATCTTCCAGTTCCTGTGGGTCTGGAACGATTACCTGATCGCGCTGGTCTTCATCGGCGCAAAACCCGATGTACAGGTGCTCACCATGCGTATTGCCGAAATGGTTGGCTCGCGCGGCTCCGACTGGCATCTGCTCACAGCGGGCGCATTTATATCCATGCTATTGCCGTTGATCGTCTTCTTCTCATTGCAACGCTTCTTCGTGCGCGGTCTGCTGGCTGGATCCGTCAAAGGCTAAGCATTCAGACGAACAACTGCCGACAAAAAATACTTTCACCACAAAGGCACAAAGCCACGAAGAAAAACAACAGTGAACACGCTGTTTTTTATGTCTTCGTGGCTTTATGCTAAATTTCATCAATATGCCATCTCACGAACGTCTCTTCAACTGGAAATTCTGGATACAATGGGTACTCGCTAGCACCCTCGGTTGGCTGCTCGGCAATGCCCTGATTCCAGAATTCAGTATTGGGGCAACCATAGGGATCGCCCAATGGCTCATTCTACGGCCCCTGGTTTCCAACGCGGGCTGGTGGATCGTCGCCAGCATGGCCGGTTGGTTCATCGGGGGGTTGAATCTGCTCATTATCACACCGCCCACCCTCGAGACCGTCACTGGAGCCATCTTCGGGGCGTGGATCGGCTTGGCCCAATGGATCGTCCTGCGCAAATGGGTACCCCTCAGCGGCTGGTGGCTTGCCATCAGCGCCCTGAGCTGGGCAATTGGTTTCAGTGGCCTGGTCGGCAGCCCGTTTGTCGGCGCGATCATCGGCTCGGTTACGGGCATCGGGCTCGAATTATTACTTCGCTACTCAAAAGGAAATTTCTAAACATGAAAACCGGTTATCGTTTCCCCGAAAACTTTCTCTGGGGCACATCTGCATCTGCTTACCAGATCGAAGGCGCCTGGAACGAAGACGGCAAAGGCCGCAGCATTTGGGATACCCTCGTACGCCAGCCCGACCGTATTCTCAACGGCGATACCGGCAACGTGGCCTGCGATCACTATCACCGTATGCCGCAAGATGTGGCCTTGATGAAAGAAATGGGAATCCCGTGGTACAGCTTTACCATCTCGTGGACGCGCATCCTGCCCGAGGGGCGTGGAGCCGTGAACCCCAAGGGGCTGGACTTCTACAACCGTCTGGTAGATACTCTGCTCGAGGCCGGGATTACCCCCAAAGCGACTCTCTATCACTGGGACTTCCCCCAGGTGTTGCAAGACCTCGGGGGTTGGCCTAATCGAGACAGCGCCGACTGGTATGCCGACTACGCTCGCGTCGTCTTCGACTCGCTCGCCGATCGCGTCAAAATATGGGCCACGCACAACGAACCCTGGGTAGCCGCCTTCCTGGGCTACGGGGCCGGATTCCATGCCCCGGGCATCTGCGACGCCACGCAGGCCTATCAGACCGCCCACCATCTCATGCTGGCGCATGCCAAAGCTGTGCAAGTCTATCGCCAAGGCAACTACGGCGGCAAAATCGGGTTGATCCTCAACCTCAATCATCTCATTCCCGCGACACAGAGCGAAGCCGATCTGGCCGCCACGCAGCGCGTTTACGATGAAACCCACAGCATCTTCCTCGACCCGGTTTACAAAGGCAGCTACCCGGAGCCGTTCTTCAAGTGGCTGGGGGCACACCGCCCGCAGGTTGAACCTGGTGACCTGGAGTTGATGCGCGGCTCCGCGGACTATCTGGGGCTGAATCACTATAACTCCGACACCGTCACCTACGATGTCTTCGGCGGCTGGCTCAAAGCCCGCCTGACGCCCTACGCCGCCCCCAGTTGGGGCTACACCGAAATGGGCTGGGGCATCAACCCCGCCGGGCTGAAAGCCGAAGTGCTCAACATTAAAGAGAATTACGGCAACCCCGAACTCTATCTCACCGAAAATGGCTGCGCCATGCCCGACCAACCCGATGAAAAGGGCTTCGTCGCCGACGTTGATCGCATTCGCTACATCCAGGCGCATCTACTGGCATTGCATCAGGCCATTCAAGCAGGCGCTAACGTCCACGGCTATTTCGTGTGGAGTTTCTTCGACAACTTCGAATGGGAACGCGGCTACAGCCAGCGCTTTGGTCTGGTACGCGTGAATTATGATACATTAGAACGCACGCCTAAACAAAGCGCGTACTGGTATAAAAATATTGTTGCGCAAAATGCAATTTACATTTAACGGTTAGCAGGTTTAATGTTGCTGGTCGAATGTTTAAAAACGATCCAACCTGCCAACCTTCTAACGGTTTCACAAAGTACTCATGACAACAAACCTTCAACCTTCGACCTTCAACTATCTCTGGTGGCAAACCGCCGTAATCTACCAGATTTACCCGCGCAGCTATAAAGACACCTCCGGCAGCGGAATCGGCGATTTGCGCGGCGTGATCGAAAAGCTCGATTACCTCAGCCAAACCCTGGGCGTGGATGCGCTCTGGCTCTCGCCTTTTTACCCATCCCCAATGAAAGATTTCGGCTACGATGTAGCCGACTATTGTAATATTGACCCCATATTCGGCACGTTGGCCGATTTCGATGAACTCATCGAGCAAGCACACCGTCGCGGGCTGCGCGTGATTGTCGATTGGGTGCCCAACCACTCATCTGACCAGCATCCCTGGTTCCTCGAATCGCGTTCATCACGCGATAATCCAAAAAGAGACTGGTACGTCTGGGTGAATGCAAACCCTCACCCCCAGCCCCTCTCCCCGCAGGAGAGGGAGCCCGGGGGTGAGGACGATTTCCCCAACAACTGGGTGGCTGTCTTTGGCGGCTCGGCTTGGGAATGGGATGAAGTCACCGGGCAATATTATCTGCATTCGTTCCTCAAAGAACAGCCCGATTTCAACTGGCGCAACCCTGAAGTTCAGGAAGTCATGCTCAACACCGTGCGCTTCTGGCTGGAGCGCGGCGTGGATGGTTTTCGCGTGGATGTAGCCCATTTCATTATGAAAGACCCACAAATACGCGACAATCCCCCGGCAAAATCCGGGCTGGCCTTTCACCGTCCCCACGGGGATTATGACTCGCTGCACCACGAAAACGACAAAGGCCACCCCGACACACACATCATCTATCGCCGTTTCCGCACCCTGCTCGACGAGTACAGCCGAACTTCGCCGCGCATGGCCGTGGGCGAGATTCACATTTTCGATTGGGATGAATGGGCAACGTACTACGGCACGCCGGAGTCCGGTCTCGAGTTTCACTTGCCATTCAATTTTTCGCTGCTAAAAACTCCGTGGGAGGCTGCCGCTATCCGGCAAGCTGTAGATGACCTCGAAGCCGCCATCCCGCTCTGGGCGTGGCCTAATTACGTGCTCGGCAATCATGACGAAGGCCGCATCGCCACTCGGTATGGCCCAGAGCAAGCCCGTGTGGCGGCTATGCTGCTACTGACCTTGCGCGGCACACCCACGCTCTATTACGGGGAAGAAATCGGCATGAGTGATGTGGATATTCCCATCGAGCAGCAACTTGACCCCTTTGGGTTGCGCGTACCCGGTTGGGGGCGCGACCGTTGCCGCACACCCATGCAGTGGTCGGCAGAGCCAAATGCGGGATTCGCCCCCGAGGGCGGCGCGACACCCTGGCTGCCCCTGGCCGACAATTTGCCGACCCACAACGTCGCCGCCCAACTCGAAGACCCAACCTCAACACTCACTTTTTATCGCCAGTTACTGGCTATACGAAGGGAAAATCCAGCCCTGCACCAAGGGAGTTACACCCCGCTCGAGGAAATGCCAGAGGGCTGTTTCGTGTATCAGCGCTCGGAGGCAGGCCAAACCTTCACCGTGGCACTCAACTTCGAGCCAGTCCCGCAGCGCCTGTCACTCATCGGGAAAGGCCGCGTCGCTCTATCCACCCATCCCGACCGGGTTGGCGCTGAAAACCTATCATCATTCATCCTGAGAGAAAACGAAGGAGTAATTATTCAAATGTAGAATGAAATATTCTGCATTCAGAATTCATCATTATCATGTATCATTTCGACGCAGTAATTTTCGACCTCGATGGGGTCATTACCGACACGGCCTCGGTTCACAGCCGCGCCTGGAAGCAAATGTTCGATGAATTTTTACAGGCGCACGCCGCCAAAACCGGCGCACCTTTCCGGGAATTTACCCACGAAGCCGACTACCTGCCCTACGTGGACGGCAAACCGCGCTACAAGGGTGTGGCTTCATTCCTGGAATCGCGCGAGGTGGTTATCCCCTTCGGTGAGCCGGATGACCCGCCCGAGCGCGAAAGCGTCTGCGGGTTGGGCAACCGCAAAAATGAACATTTCAACCGGGTCATCGCTACCGACGGAGTCACCGTCTATCAAAGCACTGCTGATTTTATGCGCCAACTGCGCGCCGCCGGAATCCGCGTGGGGGTGGCCTCCTCGAGCAAAAACGCCGAAGGCGTGCTAACTGCCGCTGGACTGCTGGATATAATTGAGACGCGCGTCGATGGCGTAGTCTCTGCCGAGATTGGGCTGAAAGGCAAACCCGAGCCCGACATCTTTACCACAGCCTGCGACAACCTGGGCGTAAGTTACGACCGCGCCGTAGTCGTCGAAGATGCTATTTCGGGCGTGCAAGCCGGGCAGAACGGCGGCTTTGGGCTGGTGATCGGTATTGCCCGCGAAAATAACGCCCACGACCTGCAACGCAACGGGGCGGATATTGTTGTTGAAGATATGGCCGAGATCGATATGCCGCGTATCGAAAAATGGCTGACCGAACAACTGCCCGAAGAACAATGGAGCATCAGTTACTTCGATTACGACCCGCTCAAAGAAGGCACCCGCGAGGCCCTGCTGACGGTCGGTAATGGCTATTTCGGCACGCGCGGCGCTCTCGAAGAACCCCGCGCCAACGACACTAATTATCCGGGAACCTACATCGCCGGATTGTACAATCGACTGGAATCAGAAGTCAGCGGGCGAATGGTGGGCAACGAAGATTTTGTCAACGCCCCTAACTGGCTTCCGATTACCTTCAAAATCGGTGCGGGCGCGTGGTTTAACCCCAATGCCGTCGAGATCACCCGCATCGAGCGGCGGCTGGACTTCCGCACGGGCGTTTTGCAACGCAATTTGTTCGTGCGTGACGAAAACGGGTATGAAACGGAAATCGAGTCATTACGCTTTGCCAGCATGGACGATCCCCACCGCGCCGCCCTGCGCTACACCATCACACCGCTTAACTACGCCGAAACCATCACCGTGCGCTCGACGCTCGACGGCGACATCATCAACGGTAATGTGGCGCGCTATCGTGAGCTGAGTTCCAAACATCTGGAACCGATTGAAACCCGCGGCCGTGGGAATACCAGTTCGCTTTTAGTGCAGACGAGTCAATCTGCGGTGAAAGTTGGTGAGGCAGCTCAATTGCGGATTGCCGTGAACGGGCAGGATGTTCAACCCGACTTTGAAGTTGATCCTGCCCCCGGACAAATTGCGACATCCTTTGGTGTAGCCGTCCCCGAGGGCGCCTCCCTGAGCGTGGATAAGCTCGTGGCGATTTACACGTCCCACCAGCACGGAGTCAGCGATCCGCTGGGCGCGGCGCAGGCCGCCCTGAAGCCCGATGAAACCTTTGACGCATTACAAGAAGCCAGCGCCAGCGCCTGGGCCACGATCTGGGAAAAGGCCGACATCCAAATTACGGGCGACCGCATTGCGCAAAAATTAATCCGCCTGCACCTGTACCATACCTTTGTGACCTCCTCCCCGCACAACGCCCAACTCGATGCAGGGATTCCAGCCCGCGGGCTGCACGGCGAAGCCTATCGCGGGCATATCTTCTGGGACGAGTTGTATATCCTGCCCTTCCTGAATTTGCACTTTCCAGAGACTGCCCGCGCAATTCTGATGTATCGCTACAATCGCCTGGAAGCGGCGCGAGAATACGCCCGTCAACACGGTTTTGAGGGCGCCATGTTCCCCTGGCAGAGTGGCAGCAGCGGCGGCGAAGAAACCCAAACCCTGCATCTCAATCCACTCTCCGGCGAGTGGGGCGAAGATTACAGCACGCTGCAACGCCATGTCAGCCTGGCAGTAGCCTTCAACGTCTGGGAATATCTGTGGATTAATGACGACCAGGATTTCCTGGAGAAGTACGGCGCGGAGCTATTTCTGGAGATTTGCCGCTTCTGGGCCGGGAAAGCCGAGTTCGATGAAGCCAGCGAACGCTATTCCATCGCCGGGGTGATGGGGCCAGATGAGTTCCACGAGAAATACCCCGGGGCGAAGGAAGGCGGCCTGAAGAATAACAGTTACACCAATCTCCTGATGGCGTGGGCGTTACAGCGCGCCTTCAACTTGCTCGATAGGATGTCCCCCGAGGCACGCGAACAACTCCGTGGTCAGATGCGCCTCACACAGGCTGAACTGAAAAACTGGGGTGAGATCGCCCACAATTTGAGCATCCCACTCTCCAAAGATGGCATCCTCGAACAATATGACGGCTATTTCGAACTGCAAGAACTCGATTGGGAGAGCTATCGCCAGAAATATGACAACATCCACCGCATGGATCGCATCCTCAAGGCTGAGGGCAAATCGCCGGATGCCTACAAAGTCGCCAAGCAGGCGGACGCATTGATGACTTTCTATGTACTCAGCGATAAACAGGTCAAAGCGATTTTGAACCAGTTGGGCTACCCCCCCCCGGATGACTTGCTGCGCGCGAATTTCGACTACTATCTCCAGCGCACCTCGCACGGCTCGACGCTCAGCCGTCTGGTACATGCCTATCTGGCGCAGATCATCGGCGACGAAGATTTGAGCTGGCAGCTCTATATGGAAGCCCTGAAGAGCGATTATGTAGACATCCAAGGCGGGACGACGAAAGAGGGCATCCACGCCGGGGTGATGACCGGCACGGTGTTGTTTTCCTTGCGCGCTTTTGCCGGGGTGGACTACGATGGAGAGACACTCAAGCTCAACCCCAAACTCCCGGCGGCCTGGCGCGAGTTGTGCTTCAGCATAGGCTTCAAGGGCGATCGCTATCTGTTTGAGATTCGGCCTGATACAATAAAGGTCAGGCTCGAAAGCCAGCAAGAAAAAGCCATCTCGATTTTCAGCGAGGAGATCATTCTGGCCCCCGGTCAATGGACATCAATTGAACACATATAACCACAAAGGCCCGCCACTGCCACTTTATGGGTTTTTGTTAAGGAGCAAAACACCCAACAATGGGTAAAAACTGGATCGAAGCACGAACCACTACCTTAAAAAAACTTGTCACCAAAAATCGCATGGGACTGATCACCGATATGGATGGCACGATCAGCTATATTGTTGCCAATCCAGAAGACGCCGTTGTGACGCCCCGAAATTATGAGTTGCTACAGCAATTGCGTGAAAAACTAACCCTCGTATCCGTTGTCTCAGGCCGCTCCGTGCGTAGTGTAACCGCCCGCCTGGATTTGCCCGGAATCGTTTATATTGGCAATCACGGCCTGGAGCGCTGCATTGACGGCCAGGTGCGTCACAGCTTCAATATCGATCGATTTCGCCCGATGCTGAAAATATCGGCAGAGAAGCTTCAAAAAATCGAATTGGATGGTATTCAAGTGGAAGACAAGGGCGCAACCGTCACACTCCATTACCGTCAAACCGAAGATACGCAACAAACTCGCGACCAGTTATTGCCCGTTGTGCAAAAAATTGCCGCCCAACACAATCTGGAATATTTTGAAGGACGCATGATTTTCGAATTATGTCCTCCCGTAGAAGCCAATAAGGGCAGCGCATTTGAAGAATTGGTGAATGAATTTTCGCTCGATAGCGCCCTCTATATTGGCGACGACACCACAGATCTCACCGCGCTGAGAATGGCTCAGCAATTGCGGATGGAAAGAACCTGTTATGCGATTGGTGTCGGTGTCATGTCCGAGAATAGCCCGGAGGGCCTCGTCAAAGAAGCCGATCTACTGGTTTCGGGCGTATCCGATGTCGAAAACCTATTCACCTGGATTTTAGAAAATCGAAACTAAAAAAGGTCACTACTATGCTTCACGACATCTTGCTCATCACTGACAAACACAAACAAGCCGCTCAGCAAATTATGGAACATATTAACCACATGGACGGCAATAAAATTGTCATCGCCATTGGTGGCGAATCTGGTTCAGGGAAATCCGAACTTGGGCATGAGGTTGCCTACTTGCTCAAAAAGCAAAGAACGCCTGCCAAAATCATGCACATTGACAACTACTATAAAACTTCACCGCAGGAACGCAACCCCTGGCGCAAAGCCCACGGCGTAGAGCAGATCGGCTATTCCGAATACGATTGGGATGTTATCAACCACAATTTGCGTAAATTCCGCGAAGATGCCCCCGTCGTCGTGATGCCCTGCGTAGACCTGCTTACCGATCAGGATGATTTCCTCACCACCAGTTTCAAGGGAATTCGATACATGGTTATCGAAGGGTTGTACGCCGTCCAGGCCGAGGCTGACTTACGCGTTTTCATTGATCTAACCTACCACGAAACCAAAAAAGCCCAATTGCTGCGCGGTAAAGAAAACGTCGATAAGTGGCGCATGGAGGTGCTAGAGCAAGAACATCAGGTTGTAAGCTCGCTGCGTCCGCTGGCAAACTTGATTGTAGATAAAAATTATCAGGTTATAGAGGCCTAATATGCATATCGCTTTTCTCAACCCCCAGGGAAATTTTGATCCCAACGACAGCTACTGGACCGAGCATCCCGATTTTGGCGGGCAGCTTGTTTACGTCAAGGAAATCGCCATTGCCATGGCCGCGCTTGGTCATCAGGTGGATATCATCACCCGCAAGATCGTAGACACTCAATGGCCGGAATTCGCCGGAACGCTGGACAGCTATCCTGGCGTGAAAGGGGTACGCATTGTGCGGATCGCCTGCGGCCCCGAGTTTTTCCTACCGAAAGAAGAGTTGTGGCCCTTACTTGGCTCGCAGTGGGTACCCAATTTGATTGAGTTTTACCAGCAAGAGGGCACGCTGCCCGACGCCGTCACCACGCACTACGGCGATGGCGGTCTGGCCGGGGCGTTCTTCGCTCAAGAAACTGGCATCCCTTATACCTTCACCGGACACTCGCTCGGGGCGCAAAAGATGGATAAGCTCCACGCCGCGCCCGACAACCTCGAAACCCTCGACCGGCGCTATCACTTCGCCCGGCGCATCTTCGCCGAGCGCATCAGTATGAACTATGCCAGCCGGGTGATTACATCCACGCAACAGGAGCGCATGGAGCAATACGGTCACAAGGCCTATCACGGGGCGATTGACCCCGCTGATGAAACCCGCTTCGCCGTCACCCCACCGGGCGTTAACCGCGTGGTCTTCTCGCCCGAAAGCAACGAAACAGATGAACTCATCAACGCGCGGCTCGCCGAAGTACTGCAACGCGATATTGAACCCGCACGCCATACCTTGCCCATTGTGCTGGCCTCCAGCCGTTTGGATGCTAAAAAGAATCATATCGGGCTGGTACGCGCCTTCGCTGAAAGCGAAGAACTGCAAGCCAAAGCCAATCTCGCCATCGCCATGCGCGGCCTGGATGACCCTCTGCGGCGCTACGCGTCCCTGAGTAAAGAGGAGCGCGCCCTGATGGATGAAATTGTCGCCATCATCAAGAAGCACGCTCTGTGGGGCAAAGTGACCTCTTTCCCGCTCAACAGCCAGGCAGAGTTGGCCGCAGCCTACCGCGTGCTGGCCGGGCGGCGCTCGGTCTTCGCCCTGACAGCGCTCTACGAACCCTTTGGGTTGGCACCCCTCGAAGCGATGAGTTGCGGCCTGCCCGCCGTGGTGACAAAAAGTGGCGGCCCCTCCGAAAGCATGATCGAGGGCGGACGCAAATTCGGCGTGTTGGTAGACCCCAGCGACCCGGCGGATATTGCCCGCGGCTTGCTGCGCGCAGTAGAATCCCCTGAAAGCTGGGAGAAACTGCACCAGGCTGGCATCGAGCGAGTGATCTCCAAATACACCTGGGAGCGCACTGCCGAGGGCTATCTCAAAGTCATCAAAGCAATTGTGGAAGAAGGCCGCCGCGCCGGGGAGATTGAAATCCCCCCCTATTTCCGCGACCCCGCACCGGTTAAGTACGAAATTCCTGTGGATGCTTTAGCCAGCATCTATTTCTAATTTCAAACCATCCCAAAGATATATTTTCCAAAAAAATAGCGTGTGCTGGAAAAAACATCCAGCACACGCTATTTTTTGCATCCAGTATCAGATAGTATCAGGCACGCTCTACAGCCACGGGTCGATTATGCAGCAAAATGCTTTCTGCACTGCTCATCACCTTAGGCACAAACTGCTCGGGGATATCTACCAACGTAGTATGATCTTGAATAAAGATTTTGCCAATCGTTCTTCCAGGGATGTCTGCAAAAGATGCAATCGTACCCACAATATCTTGCGGGCGCACACCCTGTTTTTTGCCGCGATCCAGCCGCAAACGCACCATACCAACTTCATGAGAATCTTTCCCAGGGTTAGAATTGTGACTACGGCTGTTTCGTCTCGTTTCACGCGGGTTTTTCCCAGAATACGCTTTCCGCACTTTGCTAATCGTCCCAATTGGGCGTTGTCGTTCTTCCGCGCGCGCCAGCTTTAAAGCTACGGCCGCTATCTCCAGAGGGTCATTACCAGCCGCGACCAGGGTCTCTACCATTTCGCGCTCACGCTGATAACGGTCACGTTTAAGCCAGACCGCGACATTACGCAACAACGCGTCTTCGCGATGTTGGATAATTTCCTCAGTTGAAGGCAGCGTGGCCGGGGTAATCTGTTGGCGGGTGTATCGCTCAATTCTTCCTAAACGCCCCCGCTCAGAAGGTGTCGTCAGGGTGATGGCTACGCCGGGCTTCCCCGCGCGCCCGGTACGGCCTACACGATGAACATAAGATTCGGAGTCGTGCGGCATATCAAAGTTGAAGACATGCGAAATATCGTCAATATCCAAACCGCGTGCAGCAACATCGGTGGCTGCTAACACTTTGGTCTGGTTGGCTCGAAAACGATTCAAAACCTGAATTCGTGCGTCCTGACTTAAATCGCCATTCAAGGCTTCCGTTGGGAAACCACGCTGGGACAATTTGCTTGCCAATGAACCGCTGCCAATACGCGTCTTTGTAAAAACAAGCGCGCTACTAACTTCCTCAACTTCTAATAAACGCGTCAGAGCCGCCAGTTTATCTTTTTCGTTGACCAGATAATAGCGCTGTTCTGTGGTTGCCACGGTAAGATGTTCGCGTTCAATCGTAACGGATTGCGGGTCTTGCAGATACTTACCCGCCAGACGGCGGATTCCAGCCGGAAGCGTCGCCGAGAAAAGCGCGGTTTGCCGATTCGCTGGAGTTTCATTCAAAATAGACTCGATATCCTCAATAAAACCCATACTGAGCATTTCGTCCGCTTCATCGAGCACAACGGTGTCCACATGGCTGAGATCAAGCACCTTCCGCCGTATCAAATCCAGCAGACGCCCCGGGGTTCCAACAACGATATCGACCCCCTTCTTGATGCGGCGAGTTTGCCGCTCATAGGGTTGGCCGCCATAAACAGCCAACACGCGCATACCACGGTGTTTGCCATAATCAAAGAAAGCGTTGGCAACTTGCATGGCTAATTCACGCGTGGGCGCCATCACCAGGCATTTTACTTGCTTTTTTTCCTGCACCAAATTATGCAAAACAGGCAACGCAAAAGCAGCGGTTTTGCCGGTCCCGGTTTGAGCTTGCCCGATAATATCCTTACCGGCCAGCATTAATGGGATTATTGCAGATTGAATTGGGGTAGGGGAAACATAGCCAAGCTCGGCTATGGCCTGCTCCAGTTGCGGATGCAGGTTTAAATCACTAAACGTACTATTCACTTTAAACTCCTGTTTCATGATGTTGATCGGCTATTTCAAGCCAGTCCCAGTTGTCTTAGACAGCCAACTCATCCCGAAAACAAGAGCCATCTGTGGCAACAAAAATACTCGACCAAATTTGGCGAGTACTTTTTGGAAAAACTCAAAACACTAAACTTGATAACGTGCTATCCACCTGGATAGACCGAGCGAGTATACCACTCATTCCGATAACGGCAAGCCCCAACTTTATGCATTTTGAATCAGATCGCGATATTTGCTGGCAAATAATGCCGGGGTTCCGCCAGTATGCCAGAAAAGCACGCTCTCATCCGGCGAGAAAAAGCCCTTGCGGATCAGGTCAATCAGCCCGGCAGCGGCGCGCCCGGTATATACCGGGTCTACCAACACGCCTTCATTCTTAGCGAATAGTTGCATCGCCTCGACTTCAAGAGGTCCAGCCATACCATAGCCAGCCCCGATATAATTCGTATTGACGAGAATCTGACTTGGCTCAAAGTGGGTCGGCACGCCCAAGCGAGATACTGTCTCCGAGGTCAGCGCTGCCACCTGCGCCTTTAGGGCTGCTTCCGGCTCATCGACGCTGATGCCCAAAACGCGGCCTTCAAAACCGAGTACATGCGCCCCAGCCACCAGCCCTGCCTGCGTCCCGCCCGAGGATGAAGCAAAGACAATCCAATCGGGAGATATGCCCTGTTCCAATAACTCCTGAAGCGCAAAAGCATAGGCTGCCGCCCCGGTCGAACTGGAGCCGCCATACGGCACCAGATAGGGTTTACGTCCATCACTTTGCGCCTGCTCAAAGGCTATCTGCAAGGTTTGATCGCGCAAGGCTTTCTGTGTCCAGATAATTTGCGCCCCCAGAAGGGTATCCAAAAGAAAATTGGCCGAAAGCTCATCCGGGCGTTCACCGGCCAGTACCAACGTACAGGCCAGCCCCACGCGGGCCGCGGCCGCTGCGGTCTGACGGCAGTGATTGGATTGCGGCGCGCCGGTAGTGAAAACCATCTCAGCGCCTTGCGCCTGAGCTTCGGCGAGTAAAAATTCCAGCTTGCGGGTTTTGTTACCGCCTAAGGCCAGGCCGGTCTGGTCGTCGCGCTTGACCAGCAGCCGCGGCCCACCGAGGTGGGCGCTCAGGCGAGGCAGTTCTTCAACCGGGGTCGGCAAATGGGCTATTTTTAATCGAGGTAAATTTTTCATACAAAGCTCCTGGTAAATCCACAAAGGGCACGAAGATGGGGGGGTTGAATGAAGTTCTTTTATATTCGCATTTCTACTCTATTTCTTCGCGTTCTTTGCGGCTTGGCAGTTCACTCTTCTATCGTATTTTCAACGCGCGCTATCCCGCGACGGCGCATGAGATCCAGAATGCCCGGCAGAGTTTGGGTATAGAGTTTATAGTAGAACGGCTTCACAGGGTAATCCCACGCGCCGAGGGTGCGCGAAACCTCCCCGCCCAGGCCGTGCTTGAAACGAAAGACCCCCCACATCGAATCGGATTCGTCGAAGGTTTCCGGCGCGCCCCACAGATCATATTCACAGCAGCCCATTTCCTTTGCACGGCGCATGGCTTCCCACTGCAAGAGATAATTGGGCATTTTCTTGCGGTGAAGTTCGCGCGACATCCCGTGGATATACCATGAGCGCCCAGCATAACGAAAGAGCATCACCGCGCCAATCGGTTCATCATCCACCTCGGCAATCAACGGATCGAGCATATCTGCATCGAAGAATGTTCCCCACAAAGCCTGATAATAATCTTTACTGCGGATGACAAAGCCATTGCGCGCCGAGGTTTCGGCGTACATGTGGTAGAGCAATTCAAAATCGTCTGCTGTGCCGATGCGCACGTTGACGCCCTTACGAGCCGCGTAGCGGATGTTATAACGCGCTTTCTGCTTCATGCGCGCCAATATCTCATCTTCGGATGCGGTCAAATCGATGAGGACAGTGTTACGGAATTGAATCTGCTCGGCAGAGTAGCGCCAGCCGCGGGCCTGAAGATCACTTTGCAACGCACCGCCCAGGGGGTTCGATTCAGCGTCGGGTTCGCCGGGCACCCCCGAGCCAAGTTCGACATCCGGGTCTATTTTTAGGAAAATCGCCCCGCGTTGACGCGCCAATTCTTGTAGATCATTCAAAACTTGTTTGCGTAAACTGCCATTCCCCCAATCGCGTAGCAACGGCCCTTTAGGCGCATACAACACTCGCAAACGAGCCGCAAATCCGGCAATGGGAATTTCTCGCTGCAAGATCAGGGCAGCGGCATCCGGGTTATGTTCGTCGCCCCAAACGCGATACGAAGGCGTCCAGCCAAAGCACGATTTGATTTCACCCCACTGCCAGGTTTGCAGAATATGAGGCCGGGGGAACGATGCGATGATGGCGTTCCAGGTTTCGGAATTCATGTTTTTAGCTTGCGCACATCCCCCACACGGACGGTCACGCCGATGGTGTCAAGGTGCTCCAAAAAGGCCAGTACATAGCGGCGGGTGGTGTTGAAATGATCGCGCACCTGCGCTACGCTGATTTCGCCCTGGCGCGCCAAAATCGAGCGCACTTCGGCAACCATTTTTTGATAATCTTCTAAGCGAAAAACGACTTCCGCGTTCAGCGGAATTAACTTCCCCAGGTCGATCATGGCGGTGTAAATTTCTTCTCCAACCGCTTCAACGCACTCCTTGACGGACGGCGGGGTATGGGGTTGGGCTTTAAACTTGCGCAACAAAGCATCCACATTTTTTTGCTGCAGCGAAGAGAATTCAACGCGATGCGCCGGGCGCTTAACGACGGGCTGCACACTACTGCCGGGCAAATTGGCGCGCAAGGCTTGTTCGATGAGCTGCCCGGTGCTGGTCAGGTCATTCAGCAGGGCATCAAAAATGCGCGCAGCAACTTTCAAACGGCTTTTGAGTTCTTCGCGCGGCACGCCATGACGCAGGGGGAAATTCTGGTGATAAACCTCAACTTCGCGCAGCGCGCGTTGGCCGATCTGCCCCCAATACGATTGGCTGGTGACGAGTGTGCTGTTATTTTGCAGCGGATCGCCGCCCAGCGAGAGCGCCTGCCCATCGGCCAGCAATTCCTTCCAGGCATCCGCCACAGCCAACTGCTCCAGGCTGGCGCGCGCCAGCACATCTTTGAAAGGCGCAGCCCCCAATGGTAAAAGCGCCTGCAAGAGTACATCCGCCGGGGTTCCGCCAGCCAAAGCCTCAATACGGTCGAGAATTTTCTGGTCGAAGCGTTTGTGACGGCCTTTGGGGTGCGGGTCAATCACCGCCCCCCCGCCGAGTGTCTCGCCGGGGGAAGGGCGGCGCAAAATATAACGGTCGCCGCGCATGGCAGCTACCGATTCGGTCAGTTCTAATTGCAACCAACCTTCTTCGCCGGGGTTGAGCACATCACTGCCCAGCAAGCGCAGACGCGCGATCACCTCAGCCGCGCCAATAAAAAGTTTAACTTCGGTGTTGTGGCGCACCGGTTGGCTGATTTCGTCGAGCAGGCGGATGCTAACATCCAGGCGTCGGGTCGGTTTGTAATCCGAAGGGTGGGCAATCACATTGCCGCGCTGGATTTGATCGACATCTACGCCCGAAATGTTGATGGCGGTACGGCTGCCTGGAACCGCGAGTTGATTCTTCTTTTTATGGGTTTGCAACCCCCGGACGCGGCCGCGCGTGCCCTGGGGCAAGATTTCAACTTCATCCCCAACGTTAATCTGACCATCGGTGAGTGTGCCGGTAACCACGGTGCCAAATCCGGCCACGGTGAAAACGCGGTCTGCTGAGAGGCGGGGACGTCCCAAATCGGGCCGCGGCGGCCTTTCAGCCAGCACACCTTCGAGGGCAGCTAATAGCTCCGGGAGGCCATCCCCACGATGAGCCGAGACACGCACCAGAGGCGCTGAATCCAGCACCGTGCCAGCAAGCGTCTCGCGCACTTCGGCTTCGACCAAATCCAGCCAATCGGGGTCATCAATCAAATCCACTTTGCTCAGCACAATCACGCCCCCCTGAATTTGCAATAAATCTAAAATCGCCAGGTGTTCGCGGGTTTGCGGCATAACGCCCTCATCCGCCGCCACCACAAAGAGGGCCGCGTCAATAGCCCCCACACCCGAAAGCATATTTTCAATAAAATCGCGGTGGCCGGGCACATCTACGATGCCCACGTCGTCGCCATTGGGAAGCGTGAGCCAGGCAAAGCCCAAGACAATCGTTAACCCGCGTGCTTGCTCTTCATGCAAACGGTCAGGGTGCGTCCCGGTGAGCGCCTCAATTAAGGCCGATTTTCCGTGATCAACGTGGCCTGCGGTTCCAATTACGCGCATATCTGACCTACAAAGTCCCCTGAAGGCGTTCGTAGTCTACGGCCCAATCGCGCACCACTTCTAAAAGGCCGTGGAGCCGTTTGGCAGAGAATTCGTTCACCTCTTGCAAAAAGTCTTGCATTTCTTGCAGGCCATCTTCAATTAATGTGGCGCGTTCGGTCAGTCGATCAATTCGACGAGTAATGTCGCTCTGCTGCTCATCGTGCGAAAGCAGGTAATTCGTCCAACGTTTTTGATCGTCCGCTTTAAAAGTATTCCACTCCTGGCGGAAACGTTCTTCGGACAAGCGCTGCATTTCGGTGAGTTCGTTGATACGGCGCTCAACTTTCTTGGAAAGTTCGTCAATATTTTCTTGCGCACGCCGCATTTCAAGATGGGCTTGCTCGATATCGCGCAAATAATTTTCAATCTCGCCCGACTGTGATTCGATAATTTCGAAGCGGGAGGCCCAGCTTTTCCAGCTTTTTTCGCGCTCCGCTTCAGTAGAGGTGTGTTTTTCGATAAAAGCAGCCTGGGTTTCTGTAATTTCGCGTTCGAGCGCGGCGACTTCTTTCAAACGCGATTCAATGCGGCGAAATTCGGCGTCGAAAACATCAAATCGACCGCGATACTCATCAGAGCGTTTGCGTAACGCAGTAACTTCACCCTGAAGATCGGTGAGGCGTTGGGTGTCTTGGCGGCGGCCATCTTCGATGACGCGATAAGAACGGGTTTGATCCTCGGCTTGCATATGAATTTCGTCAAACGCCTGAGATAAATTAGTCATAATTTCAGCCAGACGTTTTTCTTCGGCCTCGCGAGCATCAATACTTTCACGCATGGCAGGTAGCCCTTTTAAAGTTTTCTGCGCATCTGCCAAATTGGCCTCAAGCCCTTGAATATCTGCTCGTAATAATTTCTTAAGTTCGGTTTCCCGTTGTTCAGCTTGTTGTTTTTGTTGAGCAACAAGCTGGGTAAAATCAGCCCGATTGCTGGTCAGTGCATCATCCATACGATCCAGACGCCCCATTGCCGTTTTGATATGAGTCATTTCACTCAACAGGGTTTTATTTTCATGCTCTGCGGCTCTTAATTTGCCTTCCAGCGTAACGACGCGATCTTTGAGTTGCGCAATCGTATTCTTGTCTTTGCGACGCTCATCATCTAACCAGTCGATGCGCTTTTCAAGTTGTGATATGTCCATAGGTGGATTTCTCCGGTTTTGCAGAATTCTTGTAACAATATAAAACACATCTTTGACGTTAGGCGTGTTCAAAAGCCTTAGAGAATTCCGAAAAAGGGGTGTGCGTGGGGGGCGTACGCCCCCCACGCACACCCCTTTTTCGGCCTCTTACTGTTCGAAGCTGAACAGTCATCATTTCTTTATAATTATATTCGCGGGAGAATTATAGCATGAACATTACAGCTCAGGCGGATACCTCGCAGTAAAAAAAATCCGCAAAAAAGAGTGTGCTCGAATACCTGCCCTATGGTACTAAAGGGGCAGTCATTGTTGAGATTGACAAAAGAGCCGGTATAAACCATTGCGGAAACAATCCCATTAGAAACAGGAAGGACACCCCTATCAATAAGATCGCGCGTGGCACAAACAATTGATTAAAATTATCTTCATGCTTCAATTCATCCAAACCCATCACAAAGACCGCCAATGTACGGAATCCGCTGATCATCAAGCTGGCACTGCCCAAAATGCTCAATAAAACAGGCCAGTATTCGGATGTAGCGTATTGTTCCCACAGAATAAGGGCTATGGGGAATCCAGCTAATAATGGCATACCCGCAAGAGAGAACTGAGCAACCACGACAGCGCCAGCGATCATAGGGAAACGGCGTGCTATCCCTTGAACGGATGAAAAGCGCATATCCGACACATGATTTCGTAATAGAGAGAGGGAAACAGCCCAAATCCCCAGAGCAAGGATACGAGGCGCTGAGAAGGCATAAAAGAATTGAATCCCATCATCAATGCTGAGCATCAAAACGATCTGGCCGATCGCAACAAGAAATGTAAAACCCAATATACGTGATAAATTCTTCTGGAAAGCTGTCCATAAGCCACCAATAACGAGCATCGTAATGCCAACAAAGTGGAGCACGGCGCGTATATCAAGCATTTCCTGCAACCAGGGATTACGCGACAGCATACCAGCAATATATATTGTTTCGACGCTCAATAATAGGGATAGAACAAACGTTGTTATATAGGGATGCGCTTTTTCAAAGAGCATTGGAATCCAACTATGAAACGGAAAAAGTCCCAACTGCAACGCAAACCCCAATCCCAACAATACCGCGGCACGCAAAATATCCACAATATTGCCAGAATCAACCTGCACCCCTTCAAGGAACCAACCAGCCATCAAAATCAATAACATACCGATGGTCTGGTAAATCAGAAAACGAACCAGGCCGCGATTGATGCGCTCTCCAACGGTTATGAGCATAAACACGGTGATCAAAACGGCAATTTCATTCAATAATGCAGCAAAGAGTGGCGGTTCTACCGCCAAGGCAGCCATAAAGACAGTTGTTGACAACAATCCTAAGGGGATAAATAAACGTGGCACCCGAATTGCTGCTGTGCCAACAAACCAGAAAACCAACATACTGTAAAAGAACATGATCCTGGGCCGGTCGGTGTTGAAAATCACGAACTGGCGCCCTGCCACCGATAGGTCTGGTTGAATTTTGAATGCCCCCGAACCGACTATGATAACTTCATCCACTTTCAACTGCCAGGCTAAAAGCGCCAAAAAAGCAGCCATGAAAATACTGCTAAAGAAAACCAATCTGCGCTGGCGCGACAATGCAATCATTATGCCGGCAATAACTATGGGAAAAACAATCCAGATTAGCGGCGCGCTCATTCTTCTCTCTCCATAAGAGGGGCTACCCGCAAATACGCGCCCGTAAATGCCAAGCTTAGCGTAATTGCTGCCAGGATCGCATTCACCAGCAGCGAAGTTTCGATTGTGGCGTAGATGATTTCAAAGCCAGCCAGTACGGTCAATAATCCTAATATGCTGCGAATCGGCTGGGCTGTCAGCCCCAGGTGCAGTAATCCCATCCCCATTAGAATCAAACCAGCGCGAATTTGAAAATTAGCCGCCCGCAACGCCCAGCGCGACACTCCAGGAGCTGCCGAAAAAGCGAAAAATAATACCAGCCCAGCCAAGAATATGCGAAATAAAATTCCGCTGAGATACGGCCCCAGCTCATCTTCCCAGGCGTCCACTTGTTCGGCAAGCCCCGCCCCCAACACGGCGGCAGCGATCCACCCGGCGATGAGTTTAATCACCGCGTATTCAAACGGCCAGGAGATCATAATCAAAATGAAAACCGCCACGTATTGCGCGCCTAACGCGCTGATGCTTACACGCCAATCGCGGCTCACCAGAAGCAGAACGGATGTTAGTATAGCCATTGCTACGGCAAAAGGAGCAAGAGATGCAATATTCATCGGCTAACTAGTGCCTCCGCTTTGCTGCATCATGGATACCAGCAATATTAAGATTAGAATTGCCCATAGAATACCCCCCTCGCCCTCAAAGATTTTCGATAGGATGCCAAACCCGCGCGCCAGGGTACGATAAAGCCACCAAAACAATCGATACATCCATTCTAGCGAAAGCACACTACGCAATGTCGAGAAAATTGGCTGCTGAAAAGAGATTCTCCGTAAAGCCAGTAAGACAACAATCCCCACAATGCCAATCACCACAAAGCCAATCCACCAGAAATTGGAACGCAACAATGCATCAGGCTGAAGCGCAGCAGACATCCAGGCAATACCCCAATGATTCATAACAAGTAGTATCAAACCTAAAGGATAGAGTATTTTCATCCAAGGTTCTATATTTTCATTTTCAGGATTACGCCGTCGCGAATGTTGTAAATAGCCCACCAACATCAAAACATGCGAAACTATGAAAGCTGCTAAAAAACCGACATTTAGCTGTCCATATAAACCGACCCCAGGCCATAGCGGCGTATAGGGCAGCGCGGAAATACTCAATAATCCAAATATGGTAATGACAGAGATAGAACGCGACCGGTACGAGGCCAGGAACGAGATTCCACCCACAGATAACAAAGCAATTCCCCAGGCGATACTCGCCGCAGGCATGTTGCGAACTGCAGCTACAAGAGAAAACGTTGCCAGACCTAAAATCCAGAATGGCCGCCCATCCAATTCGTCTTTGGCCTGAATCCAGGCAAAACCGCTATATAAAGCGGCCAGCACAGCCACCACTAATAAATAGGGTTGCCAGCTTACTGGAACACCAACAACGGCGAGGCGCGCCAGTAAGGTCAGGCTGCTGGCAACAGAAGCCAGCCGAACCATTGTCCCCAGACCGCGGCGCAACGGCGGTTCCTGAAAGAAAGGCTGGTGCGGGGGCAACACACCCAGGCGCAACCCCACCGCCAACAGCAAAATCCCACTGATATCGGCGGGGATATTTTTAAATGTGAGATATTCTCCACGCACCTGAGCTACCATCGCCGCGGCTAGTAAAATAAAAACCCCCATTTGTCGAACCGAAAACGTAATAATCACACGCTCACGCTGCTGGCTATGCGACACGCGCTGTAATAGCATCACCATTTCAGCCAAATCCATCATCGTCCAGGCAAGCATCAGGGTAAGTGGGTTTTCTGCCAACACCGCCAGCAGGCTTAGTCCGGCAATTCCTAGCGTAGCAGCCCAAGCCTGCGAGTCAATATTCTCCACTTGAATAATATCAGTCAGCAGAATCGCCAGGGGATACACAGCTAATACCGCTGCATACGTCCAGGAAATTTCATCCAGCAGCAAAGTTGGCGTAAACATAAATAAGGTATCGGGCTGCCAGCGCATCAACACAATTTGAATGGGAAATTGCACGCGTGAAAACATCACCAACACCCAGACAGCCAATGCAGAGCCTAGCGCTAAAAACCAAAGATACCCGGCACGGAGTTTGGTATTCTCCAGCACCAGCAGCACAAGTGGAATAATGAAAAGAAGTAATAAGGCAATCAGTAATAGCATGGGATTTCAGATAACACAGAATAATAGCCTACCGGCAACATCTCGGCAAGTGCGCTACGATGATATTTTCTCCACTCCGGTTGTATCCATTTTGGCGAGCATTTCAATCACGCTTGCGCCCAACCGCGGGTGTCGAAACTCAGGGGCTAAATCGGCCAGGGGGACAAGCACAAAGGCGCGCTCGTGCAGGCGCGCGTGAGGAATAGTCAGATTTTCGTATGAAATAACCTCATGACCGTAAAAAAGAATATCCAAATCAATTTGACGGGGGCCATAACGGATGGATGGCTCGCGTCCCAGACGATTTTCGAGTTCTTTGAGATAGTGTAATAATTCCAATGGGGATAACTCGGTCTCGACGTGGACGACCTGATTCAAAAAAGCGGGTTGGTCACTGACCCCCCAGGGAGGTGTCTCATACACCGGGGAAGCAGCAACCAACTTTACAGTCGGCGGCAGCGCGTCCCGCGCGGCTTGCAGATTCAGCGCCCGATCCCCCAAATTGGTTCCCAATGCCAGGTAGATTGATTTTTGCATAGCTTAAAGATACCATAACCGCGCGCAAGATTGTCAAAATTTGTGCGGCAGACTACAATAGCCATAATCCAAAACTGAATTCCAGAATGCGTGATCGAATAGGAAAAACTATGGCTCAGGCAACTTTTCACTTTCCAAAAGGATTTCTCTGGGGAACCGCGACGGCTTCACATCAGGTAGAAGGCAATAACACCAATAACAACTGGCATTACTGGGAGCAAGAAGGCCATGTTGTTGAGGGGCATTCGTGTGGTCTGGCCTGCGATTGGTGGGGCGGACGCTGGCGAGAAGATTTTGACCGCGCCGCCGAGGCTGGGCATAACACCCATCGCTTGTCCATTGAATGGAGCCGCGTGCAGCCTGCGGTGGATCGCTGGAATGAAGATGCACTTGAGCATTATCGGCAGATGTTGCGCGGACTGAAAGAGCGCGGTATGACCCCCATGGTAACGCTACACCATTTTAGCGATCCTTTATGGCTGATGCATTTCGGCGGCTGGGAATATGAGAAAGTGGTTGCTTATTTCGAGGCCTATGTGCGCAAAGTTGTTGACGCGTTGGGCGATTATGTAAACCTCTGGTGTACGATTAACGAGCCCAATGTTTACGCTACGATCGGTTATATTTTTGGCGAATTTCCCCCCGGCAAACAGGATATGGGCGCCGCCTTCAAAGTAATGGAAAATCTGGTACGCGGCCACGCAGCAGCTTATCACGCCATTCACGAGTTACAACCTGAGGCGCGCGTCGGAATGGCGGTCAATTATCGCGGTATGTTACCAGCACGCCAATGGATGCCCCCAGACCGCTGGATTGCCGGGTTGCTCTCGCGCCTGTATAACGATTTCTTCCCGCGAGCGGCATCTGATGGGGTTTTGCAGTTCATCGGTCGCCGACAGCGTGTGCCGGAGGCCAAAGGTACGCAGGATTTTCTAGGGATCAATTACTATACGCGCGAACTGGTGGCCTTCAATCTTTTCGCGACGAACGAATTATTCAGCAAACGCTACTACGAGCCCGGCGCCGAGGTCAGTCCAACGGGGTTTATTGCCAACCAGCCGGAGGGTTTTTATCAGGCGCTACATTGGGGTTTACAGTATAAGGTACCGATCTTCGTGACCGAAAACGGTGTAGAAGACCCCGAAGATGCGATGCGCCGCCGCTATTTAATCCAGCATGTTCATCAACTCTGGCGAGGCATCAATTTCAACTGGCCCATCGAGGGATACTATCACTGGAGCCTGGTGGACAACTTCGAGTGGGAGCGCGGCTGGACACAGCGCTTTGGACTATGGGAACTGGATATCGAGACCCAGGCACGACGCAAACGCCCCAGCGCCGATCTCTACGCAGCCATCTGTTCACAAAATGCGCTCTCATCAGAGATGGTCGCGGAATTCGCTCCAGGGCTTTCAGAAATCCTATTCCCAGGGTAGCGTTTATGGTATAATGCCGCCCGCTGAAAGGGGATCACAATCACAAAAAAATATGGAGAGGTCGCATAGTCTGGCCTAGTGCGCGCGCCTGGAGAGCGCGTATACCGCAAGGTATCGAGGGTTCGAATCCCTCCCTCTCCGCCAGAAGAAGTCCGAAAAAGGCATAGAGTAAAAAATTCTCTATGCCTTTTTTCGGACTATTTTTATCGGGGCGATCATCCCCAAATACAGTAGCACTGCAATTTCATTCATCAAGCCACCCCACACGCGCGCCCAGCCCCAGCCAAGCATTTCACCTCCCAATCTCAGTATCAACGAAGCATGGAGCAAAATCAGCGGGAGATAGAAATAGGACTTATAGTCAATATCGAAACCCAATACAGCCGGGAAAATAATCGGCGCGTGGCCGAAGACCATCACAAATACAAAGCCCAAAAAGATGGCGTGCAGCATCGTATCGTAAATAGGTCCGGCCTGCAAACCGCCATATATTAGGCCGACAACACCCGATACCCCCAGCCAGACATAACCACTGAGTAAGCAAACGGCAATAAAACGCGTCAGGCCAGTTTGTTTGACAGTCCGGCGCGCAATATCATATAACAGTAGCCAAAGCGCCAGGCCAATCATTCCTACCCCTGTGATGCGGACTCCTAAATCCCAGGCAGGGAGCAGCACCAGTAAACCAGCCACATAAATCAATGTCACAACTGCAAAGCCAATCTGCCGACGACGCGAAAGTTGAACCATGCGGCTCAATTCCAGGCGCTCACCAGCAATCGTCAGGATGAGAAAAGCGGCCCACCACAGTACAAATTGATGCACCGGCCAGCCCAGCAACCACAGCAGATTGCCAATAAACAAAGCCAATGCGCCTCCGGCCATGACCACGGTATATCCAGCCCAGTGTTGTTGAAGCACAACCACAAAGATCAACACCAGCCATACACTCCCCAATGTAATCAACACTGGCCCGGCCAATCCATCCACACCAAAGGCTACTAACAAACCACCCAGACCGCTCATCAACGGGCTTAGATACGTCCAGCGTTTGCCCATCGCAACGGCACGTTCCAGACTTATCAGCGTCCCAAAGAAGCCCGCCACCATCAAGGGGCCGTGGTTAAGCGCGAGGGTAGGTTGAAGTGCGGGCAAACGCCACCCCAAACGAATCAACCCAGCCCAGGCCGCGGCGGTCAAGATCACCAGCGCAATTAGCATCAAGGGAAGACGATATAAGTTTGTTTTCATCATGCGCCTTGTATTACAACAGCAGCAAGAGCATCACCAGACGCTCCTTAGCAACAATACTATGGGGGAGATGGGGTTGCATATGAACCCAGGTTCCCGCTCTGGCAAGCTTTTTCTCATCGCCCAGAGTCAAGTCGGCCTGGCCTTCCAAAAAATGCAAAATTGCAGGTCGTGCGGCAGTATGCTCCGAAAGTTCTTGCCCTGGCGCAAATCCGAACAAGATCGCTTTTATTTCATCATTCTCATAATATGTGCGGCTGACGATACTATCAGCGGGAATTTCGTTCAACAGCGCACGCAGGTCTTCAGTATAAAAAAATGGATTCATCATCGATACTCCTGTAGACAAAATAGTAAATGATCACCACGAAGGGCAGAAGCTACACATCGGAAAGAAAAAACTATCTTTTATTTGTGCTCGGTCAATTCCACCCAAGCTGTTTTTTTGCATCCGCTGACAATCGATCCGGCGTCCAGGGCGGCTTCCACACCAACTCAATCGTCATTGCGCCAAGCTCCGGGAACGTGCTCCGCAGTATTTTATCCATATTACGCGTAATCACACCATGCAGGGGGCAAGTTGGGGAGGTCATGGTAATCTGGATATACACTTCTTCGGGCTTTATCTCAACCGAATACACCAGCCCCATATCAACGATATTGATACCAACCTCGGGGTCCATCACGCTTCGTAGCGTGTCCAAAATTTGATCTTCTGTCATAGATTATCTTTCCGATGAAGGTGTATTGTCGCGAAGGGCTGCGTTTAATTCTGTCAGAATTTTATCCGGAGAATATCCATAATTCAATAAAACATCTTTTAGCGTATCAAATTCTGAAAGCTGGCAGCCTACACAGGTCATACGATATTTAAGAAATACCTTTACAGTTTGTGGCCATGTACTCATAATATCGGCGACGAACATACCCAAGTTTATCATGCCATCATTCATTTTATACCCTACAGAAAAAATGTGCGCAGTCGTAATCTGCGCACATTTTTTTTGATTCTAGCAATCTTTAATATTTCTAGTAAATATCATGAATCGTGTTATAGACATTGAACTTGCCCGTTGGGGTGACGAGATCGGGGATACGGGCAACCTCTTCCAGCGTAGCATCATCGTAAATCACAATCTCACCAGTCTTGCCCGGGATATCCGCCGTTCCCCACACGCTGACCCACACTTCGGTGCCATCCATATTATATTCAAAATGCACCGCGCGCCCATAATCGGCCACTTCCCAACACTTATGGGTTTCGGTGGGATTTGCCTTGGCAATCACACAGATCGTGCGCTGAATGGCTTCGTCCGAGTTCAAGACATGATCTACCCATATCCATTGACTGTTGGGATGTGTTTTGATAAACAAACCACCCCCGCCCAGCAATGGAATATTGCGTACGACCTGCCAGGCGCTATCAGGGTTGTTTTCGGGGTCTGTGCCAATGGCAATCAGCGAACCTTCGCCCAGATGGGATGTGCTCCACACTGGCCCAAATTCAGGGTCAATCCAGTTGGCGCCACGCCCAGGATGCGGCACTGCCGGAGTACCCACAAGAGCTTCCAGATCACCGTCCAAGGCATCAATTACTACAATCGTATTCGCCTGATTCGCCGCCACCATGAAATAGCGTTTTGTCGAATCCCAGCCGCCATCATGCAAGAATCGCTCTCCTTCAATCATCTTGATCGAAGGATTAACAGGGTCAGCATAGTTCACCATCCAAACCTGACCGGTTTCTTTAACATTGATAATCCATTCCGGTTTGAAGTGCGAGGCGACAATGCTGGCAACTCGCGGTTCAGGATGATATTCCTCAGTGTCATAAGTGTAACTACGGGTGCTAACTACCTTGAAGGGTTCAAGCGTCTCGCCATCCATCATAACAAAGTGCGGCGGCCAGTAGCAACCCACTACAGCATATTTATCGGTGAAATCACCCTCTTCGCCATTATATTTACTGGTTTCAACGGAGCGGGCATCATAGCAGGTTTGCACTTCGGCAACTTTGTCGGGGACTTCCATCCACAGATCGATCAGAGCCAGTTTGCCATCACGTCCGATGGTAAATACATACCGCCCTGTCGCCGACATACGCGAGATATGAACGGCATAACCGGTATTAACGTAGTTTACAACTTCATAGGTATCACCATCAATAATCGCCACCTGCCCCGCGTCACGCAAGGTCACAGCGAAGAAGTTCTCCCAATTGCGATTGTGCTGCGGCGAAGTTGGACGATCTTCTGGCTCCACGAACACTTTCCAGGTCGCCAGCATTTGCTCCAAAGACATTTCGGGCGGCTGCGGCGGCTCGTTCTGGATAAATCTTGCCATCAAATCAGTTTCTTCTTCCGTTAGTGTGCCTTGTTTTCCCCAGTCGGGCATACCGCGCGGCGTACCGTTGAATATGATCGAAGCCAGCGCAGTTGTGCCTTGCGGCAAAGTTTTATCGGGCGTCAATGCCGGGCCTGTAGCGCCATTACGCAGCACACCGTGGCAACCCGCACAACGCTCAAAGAATATTTGCGTGGCATGATCAAACTCGTCTTCAGACAGGGTCGGCACCACCATAGCAATGCCTACATCGCCCACATCGCCCATCACCGACACACCTTCTGGAAGACTCGCCAGATACTGAACAATGAGATTGATCTGTTTTTTCGACAACAAATCATCGAATGTTGCCGGCATCTGCCCGGGTTGGCAAGGGCCAGCCGGACAATCTGTCGGGATGTAGGCATCTGGCTCCAAGACAGCTTCACGCAAGAAATCTTCAGTGGTCTCAGCGGTGCCGGTATAATCCGCGGCCAGGATGCGTTCGGCAGCCACAACACCTGCGTGAGAAAGGTCTGGGCCAATCGCCCCCTTCGCATTCGGAATACCCGGGATCACGTGGCACGCGATGCACCCACCGCTCTGAAAGGCAATGACAACTTCTTCCGGGTCAAGTTCACCCGAAGACGAGCTACATGCGCTGACAAAAACACCTAAACTAAATATGAAAATTAAAATAAAAAGATATTTTTTCACGGCAAAAACCTCCAGTAGAGTTTGTATTTTAAAAGCTTCTATCATTCTACTGAAGCCAGGTTACTTTGTCTTTGCGCTAGCGCAATATTCGGATCAAATCAGGCCGATTAGCAGCATTACACCCCTAGAGATCACAAATATCATCATCCACTTTGCCTGGCCCCTCAACAGAAGGAATATCTTCTGCGATAACTACCAATCCATGCGGAGCCAGAATTGTCACTTGCTGACGCTTGCTATCCACAATTCCTCGTAATGACCATTCTTTCAGTACCCGGCTGACTGTGTACATGGTTGTGCCCGTCATTTCAGCCAAATCTTGCCGGGAGAGCGGCAAATCGATCACTACGCCCGCATCTATTTTTCGCCCCGATTGACGCGCCAGCCGTAAAACGGCTCGCGCAATACGCTGCTCTACTTGTTGCGTAGATAATTCGCGCACACGGTTCTGAAACTCGCGAATTTGCCCCGCCATGATCCGCATCGCATTTAACGCGATGCGCGGTGAATCTTCCATCAATTGATTCAATGTTTTGCGGTCCCACACCAACGCCCTGCACTTCCCCACCGCTTGCGCCGAAACCGGATAGCTCATGCGCTTCAGTACCGCAATTATGCCAAACACGCGGCCTGGGATCAGATACCCCAATATCACCTGCTGCCCATGCACAGTAACCTGTGCCAGTTTTACTTTGCCTTCAATCAACACGAACGCTGCTTCGGCAGGGTCTTCTTCCATGAAAAAAAACGCGTCTGCATTCAATGGCTTACAGCTTGCCGCATTCAGTACCCGATCAAATTCTGCTTCAGAAAGTCCGTTGAAAATTGCAGCGCTGCGGGCGTAGTTTCTCTCGGTTACAGTGAGTTGCATGGCTTTATTCTAATCGAAAAATCAGGTATGATCATAGATGAAGTTGACAATCAGGAGGTGCGCGGTGAAAGCAAAACTTTTCACACAATTCATGCTTCTTTTGGTGATGGTCTTCACGCCAGCCTGTAACGGGGATGGCGGACTGGTGGGGATTCATTTTAAAAACGGGGTGGAATGTCTCGGTGAGGAGGCGCAGCCGTTGCCCGGTGAGGTGATCTTTGTCTCGCCCGAAGGTGTTGACGCCAACCCCGGGACAATTGATTCCCCCTTGGGGACGCTGGCCGTGGCGATGTGCAATCTACGACCGGGGCAAATCTTGGAGATTCTACCAGGGGAGTATCGCGAATCTGTCATACTGGGGGATTTCGGAGACAGCACCAAACCAATTATCATTCGCGCCCACACCGAGGGAGTCAGCCGCCCTGTGCTAGAGGGCGAATCGAAACGCACAATGGGCATCGCCCTGGTAGAAAGTGAAAATATCATCATCGAAGGTCTGGAATTCCGAAACTATACCGATGAGGGGCTGCTGGTGCTGTTGGGTTCCGACATCACAATCAGAGATAATAAATTCTTCGCCAACGGGCGTGCATCCACAGACCCCGATCATGATGGCGAGGGTTTTGGTGTGAATGTGCTGGGTGCGCAAAATATTCTCATTGAAGGCAATGAATCGGCTAATAACGGACCCAACCAGGAACGCTGGGAGGAGTTCACCCTGGGAACGGGGATTAACACCTATGGCAATACCCGCGTCATCATTCGCGAGAATTACGTGCATGATACCGTCGGCGGCGGGATTCTGGTAGAAGACAGCGTTGACATCCTGGTCGAAAACAATCGCATTGAGGATAACGAACTCGATGCCAATGGCGACTACTGGGATGGCGGCATCTGGGTGGATGGCGGGCATACTATCACTCTGCGCGGCAATCAGATTGCCAATAATCATGGGCCCGGGATTGTGCTCAGCGATGAGGATGTGCAATACCCCAACGATTCATTTGGCTATGTGGTTGAGGAAAATGTGCTTCGCAGTAATATTGTCGGGATTTCAATCTGGAATTGGGGACAGTGCCCTATTGAAGATAAAAGCATCATCCAATTGAAAGACAATCAATTTGATGGGAATGCAGAAGGCGAAACCTGGTGTGAGGCCTGGGAGTGCGGCGAGGGTCAGCCGTGTGATTGAACTAGCGCAGCTCTTCAAGCAGCGGATCGTTGGCCACCGAGGTCATTCCAGCATCCGATAACTGTACTCGCAAGCACTTAATGGCTTTCTTCAACTCGGCCATACGCACTTCACTTCCGGCCATCAGGTTGACCATGCGGTGTAGTTCTTCGGTGCGCTTTTCTAATTCCGTAGCATGGTGATTAACTTGTTCAATAAAGGGCATTACAATTTCTTGGCTGAAATGAGCTTCTGATATTTAACCACCTACCAAATCGTATTCGAGAATCCCCCGGCAACCAACACCGGGGGACTTTTAATCTGTTACGGAATTCTACATCCCCGTTGGCACCCAGATATTTTTGACCTGAGTGGCGTGGTGTAAGAAGTCGTGCCCCGCACTCTGTTCATCGTTCAGCCAATCGCGCGGCTGGCCGTAGTTCGTCCAGGTGCGTTTCATATTGGTTGCGGATTCATGCTCCACATGGTAGCTGCCCGCGGCAGTGCCAAAATACCACAACGCGTCCACATCTTCATGCGCCATCAAGGTTTTCGTCAGATGATTGCAATCGCCGGTGACGATATTGACCACGCCGCCAGGTACATCAGAGGTATCCAGTACCTGATAGAAGTCTACAGCGCTCAGGGGGTATTTTTGGCTGGGGATCATGACCACAGTGTTGCCGCGGGCAATCGCCGGAGCCATCAACGAGATGAAACCTAAAAGCGGGTATTCGTCCGGGCAGGCGATACCGATGACACCAACCGGACCATTGACCCCCACCGTGATGCCACGCAGCGTGGTTTCCTGCACACTGCCGCCATATTTGTCGGCCCAAGCAGCGTAGGTAAACAGACGATCCATCGATTTTTCGACTTCAGCGCGGGCTGCTTTTTCGCTTTGCCCGGTCGTTGCGCGCAGGCGAGCAGCAAATTCATCGGCGCGGGCGTGCAGGTTTTCGGCAATGAAGTACAGGATTTGCGCGCGGTTGTGCCCGTGGCGCATCGCCCAGCCGGGTTTGGCGCTATGGGCGGCGTGAGCGGCTTCAACGGCGTTGCGGATGTCTTTGCGATTGCCGTCGCCAACTTGCCCAATGAGTTTGCCTTTCGGATCAAATACCGCGCGGGTATAGGCTCCATCGGGACGTTTTTGCGCCCCGCCGATATACATCTTGGGGGTACGGTCGATGCCGGGGGTGGCTTTGCTGGTTTTCCCTGTGGGGATCAAGGGGTGGGCAGGGGTTGTGCCGCCCCACTCAGTTTCAACATCAAATTCTTCCGCGGGCTGTGGACGCGCTTGCCAGGCCGGGCGTAGATACTCGTACAGACCTTCTTCGCCACCTTCGCGGCCAAAACCGCTCTCACGGTAGCCGCCAAACCCCGAAGCGGCATCGAATAGATTGGTCGAATTGACCCAAACCGAGCCAGCTTTGATCTTGCTGGCAACATCCAGCGCCAGATTGATATTATCGCTCCAGACGCTGGCCGCCAGACCATAGCGGGTGTTGTTCGCCAAGGCGATGGCTTCGGATGGTGAGCGGAAAGTCGTTGAGACCAGCACCGGGCCAAAGATCTCTTCTTGCATAATCTCCGCCGCGGGGTCGAGGCCGGTGATCAATGTGGGGGGGTAGAAACAGCCCTGTTCGGGCAGATCCACCTGGGCGTGGTACACGTCGCCCCCTTCAGCGGCACCAACCTTCACCCACTCGTCGACTGTATCCCACTGCGATTGATGCACAATCGCGCCCATATCAATGGCTTTATCCAGCGGATCGCCAACACGCAATTTATTCATGCGCGCTTTCAAACGGGTAAGGAAGTCTTCGGCGATATTCTCTTGCACCAACAGGCGTGAACCGGCACAGCAAACCTGCCCCTGATTGAACCAGATGGCATCGACCACGCCTTCGATAGCTCCATCCAGATCGGCATCATCAAAGACCAGGAACGGCGACTTGCCGCCCAGTTCCAGTGATATTTTCTTGCCCGTGCCTGCCGTCTGGCGGCGCAGGATGCGGCCAACATCAGTTGAACCGGTGAAGGCAATTTTATCGACATCGGGATGTTCGACGAGCATACTGCCCGCCTTGCTACTGCCTGTGACCACATTGACGACACCGGGCGGCAGGCCCGATTCGGCGACGATTTCGGCAAATAGCAGCGCCGAAAGCCGGGTGTACGAAGCTGGTTTGAGCACTACGGTGTTGCCCAGCGCAATCGCCGGGGCAATCTTCCAGGCTAGCATGAGCAACGGGAAATTCCAGGGGATAATTTGGCCGATGACACCTACCGATTGGTAGTCGCGCAGTTCTTTCTCCATAAGCTGCGCCCAGCCTGCATGGTAGTAAAAGTGGCGCGCCAACAGGGGCACATCAATATCGCGTGATTCACGAATCGGTTTGCCATTATCCATACTTTCGAGTACCGCCAGCAAGCGATGGTGTTTTTGAATATTGCGGGCGATGGCATACATATAGCGGGCGCGCGCTACCCCCGGAGTCTGACTCCAGGTTGTGTAGGCTTTGCGCGCCGCGGCGACGGCGGCATCGACCTCAGATTGACCAGCTTGCATGGTATCGGCCAGTTTTTCGCCGGTTGCCGGATTGTAGCTGGGGTAATAATCAGCCCCTTCGGAGGTCAGCCATTGATTGTTGATGAATAGACCAAATTTCCGCTCATGGTCATCCAACCATTGGTTGACCGCGGCTGGCGATTCGGGAGCAGGACCATAAGCCATTGTTTCAAATACCTCTTTGAGTTCCATAAATGCGTACTCCTATCCTAGCCCATCGGCATGTGGTGGCGGGCGGCGTAGCGTCCGGTGACATAATGCGAAAGTTGGCGTTCAAGATCCGTCAGCAGACTGCTGGCGCCAAAGCGGAACAGGTCTGGTTTGAGCCAATCGTTGCCGAGTTCTTCTTTCATCAGAAATTGCCAGGCCAGCGCCTGCTTGGCGGTTTGGATGCCTCCAGCGGGCTTAAAACCGATCTTGTAGCCGGTGCGCTCCAGATAATCACGTGCCGCGCGAACCATCACCAGGCTGTTTTCGAGCGTGGCGTTGACGCCTTCTTTGCCCGTGGATGTTTTGATAAAATCGGCGCCTGCCATCATGGCGACCATGCTGGCGCGATAGACTTGCTGCAAGGTGGCCAGATCGCCAACCCCCAAAATGGCTTTTATATGCGCTTCACCGCACGCGGCGCGGAACTGTTGAATCTCATCATAGAGCGCGGCCCAATTTCCGGTCAGCACATGATGACGGGTGATGACAATATCAATCTCATGCGCGCCATCGACCACCGCCTGCTCGATTTCAGCGATTCGCTGCGGCAGCGGAGTCAGGCCGGTGGGGAATCCGGTTGCCACAGAAGCAACCGGGATTTGTGTGCCGTCCAAGGCCTCGACAGCATAAGGCACCATCGCCGGGTACACACACACAGCCCCGGTGGTGATATTCATATCTTCGACGCCTAACGCTTTGATCAAATCAGGGCGCAAGGGTTGACGCGCTTTGGCACACAGGCGGCGCACACGCCCCGGGGAATCATCACCGGCCAGGGTGGTCAAGTCGATACAGGTGACTGCGCGCAATAACCAGGCCGCCTGCCAGGTTTTCTTCACCGAGCGGCGCGTGGGCAGCGTGGCTGTACGCCGCTCTACCGCGCTGCGATTGACCTGTGTCCCAGTGATCCAGTCTAAATCCAGCTTTACGCCGGGGTTACGTTCATGTTCTGTTACCATACACTACAATCCTTTGTGATAGTGCTTTCATTTGTAAAAACAAGAACTCTCATGTCTTTTGCAGGGCTTAGGCACTTTCGCAAAAGACACTTCTATTTTCGGTATATTTTTCATCGTTTTGCGCAAGTCCTATCCTATCTATTATATCGGGGAAATCATCTTACCCGCAATCCAGCTTCGGCCAGAATCGAAACAAGCCAACTATATAAAGCTGGCTTGTTTCGTCTTGACACAATCGCATTATCCAGGCTCACTGCTGGCGGCATCTAGAAGAAGAAAAATTACTCGACTGTCACCGATTTGGCTAAATTACGCGGCTGATCCACATCCAGGCCGCGCAAAGCTGCGATATGGTAGGCTAGCATTTGCAGCGGAATCACGGTGGTCACCGGGCTGAGCATCCAGGGGGTTTCGGGTACCCAAAGCACCTGATCCGCCACCGGGGGAATAAGTTCATCGCCTTCAGTCGCCACGGCAATCACGCGCCCCCCGCGGGCTTTGGATTGCTCAATCTGGCTGAACATCTTTTCATACCACGGGTCGCGCGGCGCAATCACCACCACCGGCATCTCGCTGTCAATCAGCGCAATCGGGCCGTGCTTCATCTCGCCCGCCGGATACCCTTCGGCGTGGATATAGGATATTTCTTTGAGTTTCAAAGCGCCTTCATAGGCTGTGGGCATATTAATGCCGCGCCCCAAATAAAGCGCGTGACGCGCGTCAACCAGCGCCTGAGCCACTTTTTCAACCTGCGCTTCCCGATCCAGGCATTTTCCGGCCAGATCGGGGATCAGGCGTAAATCCGCGACCAATTTTTTGCGCGTGTCCGCATCGATCACGCCGCGTAAATCGGCCAATAGAATTGCCAGCATATACAAATCGACCAGGGGCGCGGTATAGGCTTTCGTCGAGGCTACGCCGATCTCTGGGCCGGTTTGCATCGAGATAAAGCCATCAGCGATGCGCATGGCCTGTGAGCCAATCGCATTCACAATCGACCATAAAATAGCCCCATTTTTGCGGCCTTCTTCCATCGCCGCCAGCGTATCCGCCGTCTCGCCCGATTGGCTGATCGCCAGCACGACATCATCCGGCCCGACAATCGGCTCACTATAGCGAAACTCCGAGCCAATTTCTACATCAACGGGCACGCGGGCGATGCGCTCGATGAGTACTTTGCCAACCATCCCGGCATAAGCCGCCGTTCCACAGGCGGTAATCACAATTTTATTGATTCGGCGCGCCAACTCCGGGGTCAGATTGAGATCGGGCAGGCGGATGCGCCCGGCCTCAAAATCAACCCGACCAGCGATCGTATCGGTGAGCGAACGCACCTGCTCGTGGATTTCTTTGTGCATGAAATGGCGGTATTCGCCCTTTTCAGCGGATACCGGATCCCAGGGGACATTCTGCACATCCAGGGGGAGCGGCAGCCCCTCCAAGGTGGTGATCTGTGCTCCCTGGCGCGTGACCACCGCCATCTGGCGTGATTCCAGAAAAATCATACGCCGCGTGTGCTCCAAAATTGCGGGTAGGTCTGAGGCCACGTAGGTCTCCCCTTCGCCCAGGCCAATCACGACACCGCCAGCATTGCCAATGCGCGCGGCAACAATCTTGTCTGGTTCCAGCCGAGACATGACAACTACGCCATGCGCCCCGCGCAAATGATTGAGTGATTTACGCACAGCTTCGGTAATACCATGTTCTGCGGAGAGATACCGCTCGACGAGATGAACGATGACCTCCGTATCGGTATCTGACTTAAATTCAACCCCTTCGGCTTCCAACTCGCTACGCAATTCGATGAAATTCTCAACGATGCCATTATGCACCAGCACCACATCGCCGGTCATACCCATGTGCGGGTGGGCATTGCGAGCATTGGGTTCGCCGTGGGTAGCCCAGCGCGTATGCCCAATGCCGATATTGCCATGCAAAGGGGCTTCTCCCACCAACGCAGTCAGCCGCGCCAATTTGCCAGCATCGCGGCGCACTTCGATCTGATTGTCCTGCAAAACGGCTAACCCCGCGGAGTCATAGCCGCGGTATTCCAGCCGTTTAAGGCCGCTCAAGATGATAGGGGTAGCATCTTGCGGGCCAATATATCCAACGATTCCACACATAGGGTTCCTCCGTATCCGTTATCAGTGAGTAGTATACAGTATCCAATGGACACCAAAACAACTTGCTGTCACCGGATACTGAAAGCTGATCACTGAAATCGCCACTCGCCGCGGCTTTGTCGCTTCGGTTACCCAAAGATTTTTTTACGGCGTTCGTTGGAGGGAAAGGATAACGGGCTGTGGCACTCCCGGAGGGCTTCCGCTGATCTTTCGATTTTCCCCCGACTCTCGCCGGGGTTAGCCCCATCTTGCAATGGGGAACCCTCATCCTCGTCAACCAAGTTCGACCAATGATAATCTCGATGAGAAACAATTATCTGGCGAACTTGGTCCATGCGCTGTCTTTCCCTACTCGAATGTAGGCGCGAATTATACCCAGAGAATGGCAACTCGCAAAGGGATGTGAGAGTTGCAGACAGGGCTACAACACCTACTCAAGATGTCTATGCGCAATTTGATCCACATCTGGTTCTCATCCCTTATTAGCACTTAATTCACAAAGCTTGGTATAATCGCCCCAGTATTTCGGGAAATTTCCCCTAAAAAGCAAGGAGCCTAAGTTGGCATTTAATCCACTCAACTGGCTACTCGGATTCTTTTCGCTAGATATTGGCATTGATCTGGGTACTGCCAATACTATGGTCAATGTTAGCGGAAAAGGGATTGTAATTAGCGAACCTTCGTGGGTGGCGATCGACAAACGCACCCGTGAGCCGTTAGCGATTGGCGCAGAAGCAAAAGAAATGGTTGGCCGAACTCCGGCGAACGTACTCACCGTTCGTCCAGTTCGTGATGGTGTAATTTCAGAGTTCGAGATCACTCAGGCTATGCTGGAATATTTTATTGGTAAAGTGCACCAGCAAAGCATTGTACCGGTTCCCCGCCCCAGGGTGGTGATCGGTATTCCCGCGGGCGTCACCAAAGTTGAAAAGCGCGCCGTCTACGATGCCGCAATTTCAGCTGGCGCGCGCGAAGTCTACCTGATTGAAGAGCCGGTAGCCGCGGCCTTGGGTGCCGGTTTGCCAATTAGCGAAACACGCGGCAGCATGGTGGTCGATATTGGCGGCGGCACATCCGATGTGGCAATTCTCTCCATGAAAGGCGTGGTTGTATCGCGCTCGCTGCGTGTGGCTGGCGACGAATTGGATGAAGACATCATCCAATATGTGCGAAATAAATATAACCTGCTGATTGGACAGCGTATGGCTGAACATGCAAAAATAGCGGCCGGTTCTGCGTACCATTTACCCAAAGAAAAAACGGTGCGCCTGCGCGGACGCAATTTGCTCTCCGGGCTGCCTGAAGCTATCGAAGTTTCATCAGTTGAATTACGCGAAGCCATGTCGAGTTCGGTACAAATTATTGTTGATACTGTTAAAGATGCGCTGGATGAAGCCCCCCCCGAAATTGTGGCCGATCTGATGGATATGGGCATCTGTATGGCTGGCGGCGGCAGTTTGCTACAGGGCCTGGATGAGCGCCTGACGAGCGAGTTGAATATCCGTGCCTGGGTAGCTGAAGACCCCATGAGTTGTGTAGCCCGCGGTGCCGGCATTGCACTTGAAAATCTCCCCATGTGGAATTCGCTCTTCGTTGGGCTGGGGCGCGACGGCAGAGGATAATTGCCGCTTCGATTATGAACCCCAAATCAAGAATACCGTGGCCAACGATTACACTTTCGTTGATCGCGGTTGGCCTGGTGATATTGGCTTTGGGTGGTTATCTTACACCACTGTCACGGTTGACACTCTCTCCGGTTATCGCTGTGCAAACCTGGGTTTCGGAACGCTTCCAGGCGGTGCAGTTTTATCTGAGTGCGCCGCGCGATGTAGCCCAACTCACCCGTGAAAACGAAGCTCTTAACGCCGAAGTCGCCCATTTACAAACCCAAATTATCGAACTGCAACAACAACTTGGCGAATTTCGTATCTTATCGGCATTGCTTGATTTCGCCCGCGCGTATCCCGAATATCAATACGTTGGTGCCAGCGTTATTGGGCGTGATCCCAGCCCCTTTGTAAAATATATTCATATCAACCGCGGCTCCGATGACGGGTTGCGCCGCGGCATGCCCGTGGTAACGCAACAAGGCCTGGTGGGGCGAATTTCGCAAGTCACGGCTTCGGCTGCGCTTGTGCAATTAATTACCGATCCATCCGTTACTGTGAATGTGCGTCTGGAGCCTACACGCGCTGAAGCAATTCTCTCTGGCTCGATTACCGGCGATATTGGCCTGGATTTGATTCCTCAGGCTGTAACCATTGAACCCGGAGAGTTGGTACTCACCTCGGGGTTGGGTGGCAACTACCCACCTAATATCCTCATCGGGCAAGTCACTGGCGTCCGCAGCCAGGATTATGACCTCTTCCAAAGTGCATCCATGCAACCCGTGGTCGATTTCTCCAACCTGGAAATCGTTCTGGTAATCACCAATTTCCAACCGGTTGATCTTTCCCCACTCATCCCCACGCCTGGCGCACCCTAAAGTTCGGGTATCCCCACTTTTTCAATCCTGCGCCCTTTATCGTCTCCTGCCCCCAAATCATGATTCCTGTACTCGCTGCCTTTCCTGTCTTTGCTCTTTTGGCAATTTTCCAAACCGCGATTGTTAGCCGCATACCGCTACTGCAAGGCAGCGCCGATCTGGTATTATTGGTAATTATCGCCTGGTCGCTGCAAGAACGCGTGCGCACAGCCTGGCACTGGGCCTTGATTGGCAGCGCATTCATCGGGTTGGCATCGGCGCTTAATTTTTATATTCCGTTGATCGGGTATCTTGCTACCACGGCGCTGGCGCTCTTGCTGCGCAGACGCATTTGGCAAACACCGTTATTAGCCATGTTTGCGCTCACATTGCTGGGCACACTTATCAGTCACATCACCACTGCCTTGTCATTGAGCCTTGCCGGGACACCCCTGCCCTGGCTGGAAACTCTGGAGATTATCACCTTGCCCAGCTTGTTTCTAAATATTTTGCTCGCCGCGCCAGTTTATGCGATTGTGCGAGATTTTGCAGGTTGGTTGCATCCAGAAATTATTCAAATATGAACGAATCAGGTATTCTCAAAAATCAAGTCACGGGATGGCGTATTTTAGCGTTTATTATCGCGATTGCGTTGATATTTTCCCTGTATATTGTGCGGCTGGTCAATCTTCAGGTGGTTAGCTACGAAGAGCATATTGCCCTGGCCGAAGAAAACCGCATCAGCGAGATCAGCTTACCCACCCTGCGCGGCGTGATCTACGACCGAAATGGAATTGTGTTGGCACGCAATATCGCTTCATACGATGTCTCAATCCTGCCCGCAGAACTTCCCGATGATCCGGGGGAAATTCAGGAAATCTTTCGCGAACTCTCCGAAATCATTGACGTGCCAGTCAACCAGGGAGAAATCTCTATCGAAACGCCCTATGTACCGTGTGTTTCTGAGCACGGCATTGCTCAACTGGCCGACTATGGCATCACCAGCACGCCCTACCGCACAGTGAAAATCAAGTGCAATGTTGATCGCACGCTGGCAATGATCATCGAAGAAAACGCCGTAGACTGGCCTGGCGTTCTCATTGAAATTGAACCGATACGCGATTATCCGACTGGCTCACTGACCGCATCCATCATCGGTTTTTTGGGCCCCATCTCGGAGGCCACCGAAACCTATTATCGCGAACGCGGCTTCATCCCCAATCGGGACAAGATCGGCTATGCGGGAATTGAAAGTTATTTCGAGACCATTCTGCGCGGCAAGCCGGGCAAACGCGTGGTGGAGGTGGATGTTGCCGGACAAATTGTGCGCGATATTCACCCCCCGATTGCACCCATCCCCGGACAAAATATCACCCTGACCATTGATACGCGCCTGCAAGAAGCTACCGAAGCGGTTTTGCTGGGCGAAATCGGTGGTTGGAACGCATATTTCAATGAGCTAAGAATTACCAGCGGTGTAGCCATTGCCATGAATCCCCAAACCGGGGAAATCCTCTCCATGGTTTCATTCCCGACTTATGAGAATAATCGTATGGCGCGCATTATTCCAGCCTATTATTACCAGCAACTCCTGGCTGATGTGCGCGACCCGCTGCTGAACCATGCGGTGGGCGCCGAACTCCCGGCGGGTTCTGTCTTCAAGCTTTCTACAGCAGTGGGCGCGCTCAACGAGGGGGTGGTTACTGCCGAGCAGGTCATCGATACACCCGGTACGATTGTCATCACCGAGAAATTCAGCCCCAACGACCCCGGTTACCAGCGCGAATTTGTAGACTGGAACCGGGCTGGGTTTGGGCAACTCGATTTTTTGGGCGGCATTTCAAATTCCAGCAACGTTTATTTCTATAAACTCGGTGGTGGCTACAAAGACGAAATCCCCGAAGGTCTTGGTATCTGCCGTTTGGGAACCTATGCCCGCGCCCTGGGTTACGGTTCATACCCTGGCATTGAACTTCCCGACGCATCGGATGGCACCATCCCCGACCCCACCTGGAAGCGTATTGCCCACGGCGAAAACTGGGCGATCGGCGATACCTATATTGCCAGCGTGGGTCAGGGCTTTGTCATTGCTACCCCCTTGCAAGTGCTTATGTCGGCAGCAACCATCGCCAACGACGGCGTGCTTATGCGTCCTACTCTGGTACACGAAATCATCGACGCGAATGGCATAGTAGTACAGAGCTTTGAACCCGATGTTCGTTGGGACATTACCCAAGACCCGGTGATCGATATTTTCAATGAGCCTGTAGAACCGGGGGGGTGTGAAGCCAAACTAACCGGCGAGCAAACCACGGTAGCCCCTTGGGTTGTTCAAAAGGTGCAAGAAGGGATGCGACTGGCTGTAACCCAGGGCACACTTTCCATTGACGCGGTCGGCTTCCAAAAGCTTGATATTGCCGCCGCAGGGAAAACCGGCACCGCCGAATATTGCGATGAATTCGCAGCTGAAAAAAATCTCTGCAAACCGGGCAACTGGCCCACACATGCCTGGACGGTGGCCTACGCACCCTACGACAACCCAGAAATTGCCGTCGTCGCATTCGTTTATAACGGCGGTGAAGGCGCCAGTGTTGCCGGGCCAGTGGTGCGGCGTGTCATCGAAGCGTATTTTGAGCTTAAATCGATTGATGTCGCCCTGGGCACGCCATAGCATATTAGACCTGTTCCTTAAAAAACTGATTGAACAGGCTTACGCCTTCGCAATCAAGATTTCGCGAAAAAGAGTGTGCATTGGGTGCAGCACCCAATGCACACTCTTTTTCGCGACTTTTTCCCGCCGCAAGCGGGGGATGCCAAAATGGTAGTTGTTTGGAAACAACTCTATTCATCATTTATGA
>JABGRQ010000098.1 GCA_018648225.1 Chloroflexota bacterium | reverse complement strand
CTAATGCTTATTCTTCAATCGAAGTGACCATAAAGCGCATTACAGGTTCTTGGAACCGTAAACTGCGCTCTAACTCGGTTACAAAGCTAGGGGCGATCTGAATATTGAGCAGAAAATACTGGCCGCTATTCTGTTTGCGAATTGGGTAAGCCAACTTGCGTTTTCCCCAAGGGTCAACTTTGTTGACAGCCCCCCCTGCTTCGGTAATCCAACCTTTAACCTTTTCTAATACGTCATTGCTGGCGGTATCATCCAGGTCGGGATGAATAATGAAGATGAGTTCGTAATCGCGCATAATTACCTCCTTTCCATGGAATTTGCCCCTGACACCGCGAATGCGTCTAGGAGCGGAAAGCCGTGCAAGGATAACATAAAGGATTTGATTTGTGAAGTACAGATTCCATCAAAAAAGCGAGGGCGGCATTGACGCCCTCGCTTTTTTGAGAATAGTTTTTTGATGTTTAGAATAAACCCCAATCCGCGCCGACGCCGTCTTCCATGTAGCTGGGATCCCAGTATTCCATACCCATCTCGATGGTGGCTTCCCGTTCGAGAGCTTCGGCAGCCTTTGAACGTGCGTTTTCGAGCAATGCCGGTGCGTAGGGACAGAACGGGGTGGTCATAATCATCACCACATGGGCAAGATTTTCTTCATTGATGCTGACATCGCGAATCAGGCCAAGTTCCATAATGTTGAGGCCAATTTCGGGGTCCATAACCTCCCGGAAGGCAGCATCAACGGGTTGAAACAAATCTGGGTGTGTATCTTCGATAAGCCATTTTGGGCGTGGACGGATTGCGCTCATATTAACTCTTAATTTCCTCTGTAGTAATGCTGTGTTTGGGGACGATATAAGTACACAACGAATCCCCCTGCAAGATGCATTTTACTTTTTCTATAGGGACAGCCAGCATATTTGAGATCAGGGTTTCATCAACCACACAAACCTCGGGATGCGACTGGCCAACATGCAGGTACGGACAACTTACCTCACGGATGTGGTAACTATCAGCCTTTTGTTCCCACTCCATATTGAAGCCTTCAGCGCTCAAGAGGTCTTTGACTAAATCAAGGCGTTCTTCCATGGGGAGTTCTGCCAGATTCATTTCAGCAGTGTAATCGGCGGCCAAATCATCGGCCATCTGACTGAAGAGTTCTCCCACCATCGCGGCAGGCAGGGTTTCTTTGAGTTGCTGAAGCAACCTTACAGTAAGTTTAAGATAACGGCTGGGGAATTTTTCCATACCCTTCTCAGTCAGAAAATATACCAGGCGCGGACGGCCTACGCCATGCCGTTCTTCTTCCGAAGCTACCAGTCCGGTGGCTTCCAGCTTGTTGACGTGGTGACGCACTGATATTGGGTTTATCCCCACAGCCTCTGCCAGATCATTGATCGTGCAGCGTTGGCGGGTGAGCAGGGTTTTGAGAACTTTGTCGCGTGTAGTAGACATTTAATGCTATTCCTTAGTAAAGGCAGTATATCATCCGTTAATTCGAATGTCAATAATATATATGAAATTTATCTGAAATATTGACCTAAAACAAGCCGCGTGCTATAATACCGCCCGTTCAACCAATAGAAATTTCCGACATCGATGGTGTTTTCGTCATGTCGACCAAGGAGTATTTTTCATGTCTGAGTTGGTGATTAAGGATCTGCACGTTAACGTGGCAGGAAACGAAATTCTAAAAGGGCTGAACCTGACGGTGCGTCAGGGTGAAATTCATGCCATTATGGGACCGAATGGCACCGGTAAATCTACCCTGGCTTATGCGTTGATGGGACATCCCAATTATGATGTTACTGGTGGGGAAGTTTGGTTTAAGGGCGAAAATATTCTGGAATTAGAGCCGGACGAGCGGTCTCACTTGGGGTTGTTCCTGGCTTTTCAGTATCCGGTTTCCATCCCGGGGGTGACCGTGGCAAATTTCTTGCGCACAGCGATCAACGCCCACCGCAAAGCAGCCGACCCAGAAGATAAGGGCATTAAAATTCCCCAGTTTCGTACCATGCTCAAAGAGCGCATGGATATGTTGAAAATGGATCATGCTTTTGCCGGACGTTATCTCAACGAAGGTTTTTCAGGCGGCGAAAAGAAGCGTGCTGAAATTCTACAAATGGCAACACTACAACCCGAGATCGCCATCCTTGACGAAACCGACTCTGGCCTGGATATTGATGCCTTGCGAATTGTTTCCGAAGGCGTGAACGCCTTGCGTAACAGCGAATTTGGCGCTTTGGTGATTACGCACTACCAGCGGATTTTAAATTATATCCAGCCTGATTTTGTGCATGTCATGCTCGACGGACGTGTGGTCGAATCTGGCGGCCCCGAATTGGCGCTTCAACTTGAGGAACAGGGCTACGATTGGGTGCGCGAGAAACATAGTTCGGTAGTGGCATAGTTAGATAGTTGCATAGTTTTTGAAAGTTCAATATCAACTATCCAATTAATAATTACTCAACTATCTTACTGGAGAAATTATGAGTTCAGATAATCAACTTTTAGAAGGTATTGGCGATTACAAGTATGGGTTTAGTGATCCCGATGTTTCTGTGTATAACACCGGCAAAGGGTTGAGTCGAGATGTTGTCGAACAAATATCGGCCATGAAAGGTGAGCCACAGTGGATGCTGGATTTCCGCTTGCGCGCTTTGGCGCATTACGAACAGCGTCCAATGCCCACCTGGGGGGGCGATATTGCCAAACTTGACCTGGAAAATATTTACTATTACGTTCGGCCTTCAGATGGTGAAGGTAAATCCTGGGATGATATTCCCGATAGTATCAAAGATACTTTTGACAAATTAGGCATTCCTGAAGCCGAGCAAAAATTCCTGGCTGGTGTGGGTGCGCAATACGAATCCGAAATGGTCTATCATAGCATTCAGGAGCACCTTGAAAAAAAGGGCGTTATTTTCCTGAGCATCGAAGAAGGCTTGCGTCAGCACCCCGAACTTTTCCGAGAATATTTTAGCACCGTCATTCCGATTGAAGATAATAAGCTGGCGGCTCTCAATAGTGCGGTCTGGTCGGGTGGTTCTTTTGTATACATTCCCCCGGGCGTGAAAGTTGATTTGCCCTTGCAGGCGTATTTTCGTTTGAATATCGCCAATATCGGCCAATTTGAGCGTAGTCTGATTATCGCGGATGAAGGCGCACAGGTTCACTATGTGGAGGGCTGTACCGCTCCGCAATATACAACCGATTCATTCCACAGCGGCGTGATCGAGATTGTGGTCAAGAAGAATGCCCGCGTGCGCTATACCACCATCCAGAACTGGTCGAATAATGTTTATAATCTGGTGACCCAGCGCGCCATCGTAGAAGAAGGCGCCACCATGGAATGGGTAGATGCCAACCTGGGCTCCAAACTGACCATGAAATACCCCTCCTGCTATTTGATGGGGCCGGGTGCGCATGGCGAAATTCTTTCGATGGCATTCGCCGGGAAAGGCCAGCATCAGGATACCGGTGGGAAAGTGATCCATTTTGCTCCGCATACCAGCAGCAAGATCGTATCGAAATCGATTAGCAAAGACGGCGGGCGAGCATCGTACCGCGGCTTGCTCAAAGTGCATGAAGGGATGGGGGATGTGCGCTCGAACGTGGTTTGTGATGCCCTGTTGCTGGACCCGGGTTCGCGTTCCGATACCTATCCATATATCGAAATCGATGACGAAGATGTCAATATTGGGCACGAAGCCTCGGTATCAAAAATTGGCGAGGAGCAAATGTTCTACCTGATGAGCCGCGGTTTGTCTGAAGAAGAAGCTACCACGATGATCGTTTCGGGTTTTATCGAACCGCTGGTCAAAGAATTGCCAATGGAATATGCGATCGAAATGAACCGGCTGATTCAATTGCAAATGGAAGGCTCGATCGGATAGTTGCGTCAGACACCTTGACGTCAAGATGTCGACACTAAGATGGATATATTATGACAACGAAAAAAATAGTTGCGAGAACACAAAGAACGCGTCGAAAAACGCAATTTGAAGGTTTCCATTTTTCACGGGATATGGCAATTCCCGGCGAGGGAGACGGAATTTTGGCTGATTTTCGCGCCCGTGCCTGGGATGCGTTTGAGAAATTGCCTTACCCAACGACGAAAGACGAACCCTGGCGTCGCACCGATATTCGCGGCCTGGAAGGCGATTTTCTATTGCCTGGGGCAGATGCCTATTTGGATTTGCCCGCGATCCCCTCGCGGTTGTTGAAGCCACTGGTTGGCAATCAACACGGGGGCCAGATCACGTTGCTCCCCGGTGGGATGGAGAAAAACTTCGAGTCAGAATCGGCTCCGAAAGGCATTATCTTCACGGATTTTGAAACTGCATCCCGCGAATATCCCAAAGAATTTGGAAAAGCGTTGGGGAAAGTCGTTGATCCGGCAGAAGGGAAATTTGCCGCCCTGACGGCGGCTTTAACACCTAACGGCGTTTTTGTGTATGTGCCGCGGGGTGTACAGGTGAAAGAGCCATTGCACAGCCTTGTGTGGGCGGCTGGCGAAAACTTGGCTCATTTTTCTCATTTAGTAATCTGGCTGGAAGAAGGCGCTGAGCTAACCTATGTTCATGAAGTGGCCTCGCCAAATGGCGCCCAGGCACAAACGTTGCACGGAGGCATTGTTGAGTTGTGTGTGGGCGCAGGTGCAAATCTGCGTTTTGTTGAGTTGCAATCCCTGGGCGATACTGTGTGGAATTTCACCCATGAGCGCGCCCGCGTGGAACAAGACGGCAATATTGATTGGATTTTTGGCGCGATTGGCACTCGCCTGACCAAAAATTTCTCCGATTTGGATTTAGCCGGGAAAGGTGCCAATGGCCGTATGTCGGGCTTTTATTTTACCGATGGACAGCAGCTTCTCGACCATGATACCCAGCAAAATCATCTTGCCCCGCACACCACCAGCGACCTGCTATTTAAGGGCGCACTGAAAGGCGAGAGCCGTTCCGTGTGGCAGGGGATGATTTACGTGGCCCCCGACGCACAACAAACCGATGGCTATCAGGCCAATCGTAACCTGATCCTCAGCAACAATGCCCGCGCCGATTCGATCCCTGGCCTGGAAATTCTGGCTGATGACGTGCGTTGCACGCATGGCGCTACCGTGGGGAAGATTGACCCTGATCTCGTGTTTTATCTCCGCAGCCGCGGCATTCCCAATGAGCAGGCCGAGCGCCTGGTTGTGGAAGGTTTCTTCGATCCGATTATGCAGCGAATCCCCTTTGATGGTGTGCGCAATCGGTTTCAGGAAGCAATTCAAGAAAAAATGGACGCACAATAAGCAAGTTTTGCCTTATAATAGATTGTTTTAAACTTACGCATTTTTCAGCGATAAGCCTGTAAATAGGGGGTGTCATTCCCCGACATCGGCGCAATTGTTTTGAACTGCGTAAGCCCTGGTATTATTTAGTGAGATTTTCTTATTTGGAGGTTAAATTGGCAGGTTTACCTTTTTCCGCTCCTCCCGAAGCAAGGCGTGAATATGAAGTTGGCGACATGGTTGAAGTTCTATGCGACCACGACAACGACAAAAAAGACCGCGTGCGCGATTGGCTTACTGGTGTTGTCGTTCAGGTAGATGACAAAATGGTTGCTATCCAGTTTCGTGAGAATGTTTATTTGACAAATGGCTGGATGGTCCCCGATCATGTATTATGGTGTCCTAAAGAGGCCGAAAATATCCGCCGCCCGAAAACTCGCAGCCGCGGGTGATTAAAAGCACAAAAATGTGGCTGAGAAAAGCCACATTTTTTATATTGGATAATTACGCATGTCTACAACAGATCATATGATAGCAGCATTTGATGTGCAAAAAATTCGGGCTGATTTCCCAATTTTGAGTCGGGAAGTACATCCCGCGGTGCCATTGATCTACCTCGACTCGACGGCAACTAGCCAGAAACCGCTTCAGGTGATCGCGGCGATGGATGAGTTCTATCGGTATTCGAATGCCAATATTCACCGCGGGATTCATGTGCTGGCGGAAGAATCGACCGCGGCCTACGAATCGGCCCGCGAGAGGATTGCCGCGTTCATTGGCGCGGCGACCCCCCGAGAGGTGATTTTCACCCGCAACACCACAGAATCGATCAACCTGGTGACTCAATCCTGGGGGCGTGCCAATCTCAATCTGGGCGATATGGTCGTCCTGACCGAGATGGAGCATCACTCGAACCTGGTTCCTTGGCAGATGCTGGCCCAGGAGCGCAGCCTGCGCCTTGAGTTTATTCCCGTGACTGGGGATGGCCTGCTCGATTTGGATGAGTATGCCCGTCTGCTCAGACTGGAACCCAAAATGGTCGCCTTCACACATATGTCGAATGTGTTGGGCACGATCAACCCCGCGGCAGAGATCATCCGCATGGCGCATGAAGTCGGCGCGCTGACATTGGTAGATGGGGCCCAGTCGGTGCCGCATTTGCCAGTGGATGTGCAGGCGCTGGATGCGGATTTCGTGGCTTTTTCAGCTCATAAGATGCTTGGTCCCAGCGGAATTGGTATTCTTTATGGGCGCAAAGCATTGCTCGAAGCCATGCCGCCTTTTCTGGGTGGTGGCGACATGATTAAGCGTGTGGAGTTGCGTTCTTTCCAAAGCAATGCTTTGCCTTACAAATTTGAAGCTGGAACCCCGGCGATCGCCGAAGCGATAGGCTTTGGCGCAGCGGTGGATTATCTCGCCAATTTGGGCATGGAAGCTGTTGAACGGCACGAGCGCCAGATCATCACCTATGCGCTGGAACGCCTGGAAGAAATTCCCGGTGTGAAGGTCTTTGGCCCAGCGGCAGAACAAAGGGGCGGGGTAGCATCGTTTACCTTGCCCGAAGCGCACGCACACGATATCTCCCAAATTCTGGATGCAGACGGTATTGCCGTGCGTGCGGGTCATCATTGTGCCATGCCCCTGCATACAAAATTCGGTATCCCGGCGACTGCCAGAGCCAGTTTTTATGTCTATAACACCCTCGAAGAAGTAGATCGCCTGGTAGATGGTATTTATAAAGTCAAGAAATTATTTTCATAAGTTTCGTTACAAGAGAACACAAGATCATGGATGACCTATACCGCGAACTAATTATTGACCGCTATAAAAATCCCCAATTCCGCGGCGAGCTTGATCCGCATGATTTTACATTTGAAGATGATAATCCCTATTGCGGCGATCATATTCGTGTGGATGTGCGTGTGGACGATAACGATGTTGTTATCGAAGCCGCTTATAGTGGTGAGGGTTGCTCGATTTCGCAGGCTTCTGCTGACTTGCTAATTGAATTTATCCACGGGAAAACGCTGGATGAAGTCAAGGCGCTAACTAAAGATGATTTGCTCGAATTATTGGGCATTGAACTCGGTCCGGTGCGTCTCAAATGTGCCCTGCTCTCGTTGAAAGTGCTCAAAGCCGGAGCCTATGGTCTGGGCAAAGATGAAGTCAGCGATGACCTGGTGGAATAGCTATGCATTACCATCGGCTAGATCCTTCGGAATGCGAATTTGTCGTCGTTGCCGCGCTGGATGAACTTTCCAATGGAGAGCGTTTATTCATCGAAATTGACGACTTGTATATGGTGGTTTTTAATATCGCCGGGGATATTTACGCAATTGCCGATCTCTGTTCGCATGATGACGGCCCGCTGGGGGATGGCGAACTGGCTGGTTGTGAGATCGCTTGCCCGCGGCATGGGGCGCGTTTTGATGTACGGACTGGCGAAGCGTTGACTCTGCCCGCTGTCGAGTCAATTCCCGCTTATCCGGTGCGAATCCAGAATGAGCAGATTGAAGTCGGTTTGCCGAAAGCTTAGTCTTTGTTTTACTTACGTGACTTATCTCGAAAAGGTGAGTTGAATTCGATGTTTTACTATCAAGAATTGGTCATTGAGCATTTTGTAAAAAGCCTCAAAGCTGCCTATCAGCAGACGTATTCTGCCCTGGAGCCACAATTTGCCAACATTATCGAATGGACAGGCCGATTAGCGCTTGAAAATATCGCCAACTCCGATGCGCTCTATCATAATGTAGAACATACCATTCTGGTTACGCTGGCTGGTCAATCGATCCTGAAGGGCAAACATATTCTACGGGGAGGGGTTACACCACACGACTGGCTGCATGTTATGATGGCTTTGTTGTGCCATGATATTGGTTATGTACGCGGTGTTTGCCGGGCCGATAAACGGGGAGAATATGCCACGGGCATTGCAGGTCAAACCGTGCAGATTTCGGCTGACGGCACCGATGCGGCCCTGTCAGCATACCATGTTGACCGCAGCAAACTTTTTGTGCAAGAGCGTTTTGACATCCATAAATTAACCGCAGAAGTAGAGGCCGAATTGATTTGCGCGTATATTGAACGCACGCGTTTCCCCATTCCGAAAGACGATGCCTATCAGGAGACAGGCGATTATGCTGGCCTGGTGCGGGCAGCCGATCTAATTGGTCAGCTTGGCGATTTGAATTATTTGCGCAAAACTCCGGCGCTATTTTATGAGTTTGAAGAGATTGGGATGAATCAGAAGCTTGGTTATGAAAGCCCGGGGAATATGCGTAGTAATTATATTAAATTCTATTGGGAAGTGGCATATCCTTATTTGTCAGATGCCATGAGTTATCTGGATGTGACGCAAGAAGGCAAAATATGGCTGGCGAATCTTTATGCCCATGTGCATGAAGTAGAGCATGATTTATAGCTGTCTGACCCAACCTATCGCGTAAAATGTGGGCACAAAGAGTACCCGTTGGCCACTTGCCCAGGCACCAGCATCGAGTTGTTTTAAGACGTTCGAGTTCCCAGAGAACTCGGACGTCTGCGCGAAATCTGATTCCAATACGCTCCACTCACTTTTCCATGCATCATCTGTCGGCGCACCGCGCCACTGCCCGCCTAAAACCCCCGTTTCGATATTTTCGAATCCAACATGATGAAATAACCCAGAGAGTTTACGCCCGATCAGCGGATCTGCGCCCTGACGTCTGAGTGATTCGGTTTGCCATGCACCGATTTGCTCCAGTTCCGTGGGAAAGTCGATCCGTCCGCCGTAATCGGGTTCGGCCAGAGCCAGCACCATGCCACCGGGACGTGTCACACGCGCCATTTCGCTGAGCGCCTGCACCGGGTTAGCGACCCACAGGAGCAGGAAATGGCACAGGGTGATATCAAATACTTCATTGGCGTATGGCATTTGGAGGGCATCCCCCTGCGAGAGTAGTACATCTTTGTGAGTACGCGCCAGCCTCAGGTGTTGGCGTTGAATATCCACGCCGAAAATAGCCGCATCGCTTTGGGCCAATAATTCCCCAAATAGCGCGCCTGTACCACAGCCCACATCCAAAATTTGTCGCGCAACATTAAATCCCATTCGCGGAAACAGGTGCGCGCGCAGGGCGCGTGTCCATTGGGCTTGTTGGCTAAAACGGGCGTGCCAGTCTTGCGGGGTGAGACTCATGCGTGATTGCGGCACAGCATTCGACGCAGCAGGCCCCAGGCGAACAGGGCGCTGATCACGATCCAGGCCAGATCGGCGGGGTGTGGTTGCGTGGTTTCGGGAGCGGTTTCGAGTTCAATGCGGATCAAAGGCGAGCGTTGTGCCATCGAGCGAATAATTTCTTTGGGCGCAGTTTTGGGATTCAGGCCTTCAAAAAGCGGTGCGGCGAAACCGCTATTGATCAACACCCGACGGTAGATATCCAGATGATTTTCGAAATTCTCCAACGAATGAGCCATGCCGGGGATGCGTTGCACACCGATCCAGACATTTACCTGCGGGTTATGCTGAATATTGCGATACCATTGGGATTTGGCGCCAAATCCGCTCAGGCAGTAGACCGCGTTTCCTTCGGACGCGATCGCATAGTTGACCGGAGCCTGACGGATGAGGCCGCTTTTGCGTCCAACGTTTTCGATGACCATGATTTTCCCGGCAAATGTTTGTCGGGTGAAAAAAGGGCCAAAGCCAGCGCGGAAGACAAATACGATCCAGCGGTTGAGCCATTTGAAGATATTCTTGAGTTGCCTGGTTTGGGATGGAGAATATTGGGATTGCATGATGCCTCACAATCTTGCAAATTAACAAGGAAAACACGGTAAAATGGAAATTGTTAAGATGTGTAGATGGAACCTACATTGTATCAGTTTTCAAGAGGTGCTTAATGAATCTTTTTCGATCGTTGCGAGAACGCTTTGGCGCCCTGATTTGGGTAGGGATTGGTGCGGTTGTGCTGCTGAGCTGCGGCCTGTTATTCGTGTTTTTTCTCGCCCCCCGGCAAAAACTGGAGGCGCGGCGCATTGAGCAATTGCCGCTGATGGATGCTGCAACCGTCACGAGCTCGGCTCCGGGCGATGAGTTGCTGGTCACCGGGATTTTGCAGGGCGAGGCGCTGCCAGATGTTAATAATTTTGTGGCCTATAAGGTGGATGAGTGGCAGGTTCGCCAAGATACATCTGAAACTAGCGATAGCCAGCCCAGCGGCTCCTGGCAGAGAATCGAAACTCGGATACCCGATTTACGCCTGGATGTAGGGGGACAGTGGGTGGATTTATGGGGGGCAACAGACGTCAATTTGAGTGGCCCGTTGCACGAGGTGTTGATTCTCTCCAATTCGCGAGAGACAGCCCCCTATGATTCACAATCGCTGCCCGACGGCTCTTACCGCTATCTGGGCTTCTACGATGGTGATCTGGTGACCACTCTGGGGAAGAAAGCTGCCTCGGGGGGCATTTTGCCCGATGAGTTATTTGCTGGCGATCGGGTGGCTTTTGTAGAGAGTCAACATGCCGCGGCGCAAGGCCTACTAATTGCCGGGATTATCATGTTGGTATGTTCGCCAGTCGTATTGATTGGGGGTGGCCTGGCGGCCATATTGGGTAGGCGAAGGCGCTAAAAAAAGAGCCGGTCAATGAAATTGACCGGCTCTTTTTTAGCGATAAATCTGTTCCCACTCATCCCGCAGAAGATTGCCCAATATCTGGTTAACGCCCTGCGTGGGCAGCACATCGCCATCGGGTTCTACATAGAGCCAGGCGCGTCCGGCTCCCTGCGGTGGGGCATCTTCTTCAATTTCAAGAGTTACAGGGTTACGTTCAGAGTACGGCACAGGTACATCCCAGACCAGCGAGAGTCCCAATTCGGCAGCCAACGCGCTAGCGGATTGAAGCGTCTCGTTGAGAGCGGGGCTGGATTCGCTGAGCGAAATCGCATTGGCGCCCATTTCGGCAAGACGTTCTAACAGAGCGGGGGTGGCACTGGCATTCTCGGGGGTGATGCTCAGATGTACAGTGGTATGCAAATCTTCAGGGAGAATCTTTTCAAGTGCGGCCCAGGCGGCTTCGTCTTCGGGGCGCAGCACCATCAGCAGGTGATCGAGGCCGGTTTGAAGCAACATATTGAAATAATCTTTATTAGCAAGGCGCAGCCCATCGCTGAGCAACCCCGTCACCTGCCCGTTGGCTTCGGCGTGGGCGATCAATTCGGGTAGATCGTCGCGCAGGGTGGGTTCGCCACCTGTGAAGACAATATGCGGAATTCCGGCTTGCCATGCTTTGTCGATAATCGTCTGCCATTCGGTAGTGGTTAGTTCGCGATCGACGCGTTTGGTCGGGGCAACTTCGGGGTTTACGCCTTTGGGTAGACGATAGGTCAGGGCGCAATCCAGACGGTAAGGTGCAGCAATCTCGCCGCCGTATGGATCGTCGCGCTCGAACCCCAGAAATGACACCGGGTCGAGATCGGGCATATCGATCATCGTCAGCAGGCGCTCTTTGAGATCAGCGAAATCTTGCTGTGCTCGTTTGGCGGGTACGCGATAACGGCGGGCGATCTGGCGGGAGGCCTGTTCAATGGGAGTTTCCTGTACGAGATGGTAGGCATATTCGGCAGCCGTCTGGTTGAGGTGCAGCACCGTGGCAGCGTTGACGATCAGAATGCCTTCACCGCTGGCATCCAGGCGCAGGTGCAGACGGTAAGGATTCTCGACCTCGGGCGGGGTTTGATAATGAAATACGCCCACGGGTAGGGGTTCTTTTTGCACAAAAAGTTCTCGGATAGAATTGACAAGGTTGCTCATGGCGGCCTCCTAAAGAATTGCAAATTGAAAATTGGCAAGCATCATTTGAAATATTCCTGCGCCGAGAATGCCCAGCCCGGCTCCAGCCAGCACATCGAGGGGATAGTGAACACCCAGGGCCACGCGCCCCAGGCAAACGGTCAACGCCAGGATGCTCATCACTACGCCGACGAACAGGGGCACCCCGAAGGTCGTCGGCAGCGCCAACGCTAAAAACCAGATGCGCATGGCATCCCCACTGGGGAAGGACGCATCGTACGGCTGACGCGGTTGTCCCATTTCTACATTGGGCAAAACTGTGAAGGGACGGACGCGTTGCAGCGTGCGTTTGATGCTCCATTCGATGGAGGCGATCAGGGCGAAGACGATGGCAGCCTGCACGCCGCTTTGTAGATTGAAGAGCGCGGCGACGATGAGGCATAGTATGGTAAAAGGTGTGCGTCCCAGGTGCCACAGGATTTGGAAAGTGCGTGTCCAACGCCGCAGCGGGGGGTGCAGGGCAAGGAACAGGCGCGCATCCCACAGGGCGACGGCAGGAGCGAAGTGGGTGGTTCCCAGGAGGAAGAGCGCGATGCCGAGAGCAATGATGAATTGTGAATTGTGAATTGACCCTTGTGAGTTCATCATTCGTCATTCCCAATTAGCTCCGGCCAAACCGGATAATACATCATCCATTGCCCTGGAGTTTGGCGAATATAGCCCTCGATGACCTTCAATACAGCCTCGGCGTGCAGGCGTAAGGCCTCAGCCGGATCAGCGTGCGGCTGGATATAGATCGGTTCTGAAAGGCGCAGGTGATATGTGCCATCGGGCATGAATTGCGGTGCGACAACGATGACCGGCACTTCGGCTTCGAGTGCCATGCGGATATGCCCCGCCGGGAGTGGACTGGGCTGCCCGAAGAAGGTCAGCGTGTGGGCTTTATTACGAATTGGACGGTCTATAGCCGTGAGTACGATGCCACCGCTACGCATATATTCGATGACTTCGACTTCGGTTTCGTGGCCGCGCACGGGGGTGATCTCCAATCCGGTGGCGGCGCGCAGATCATTTTGCAATTTGTAACCGCCGGTTGGGTTGCCATAGGTCAGTACTTTTCCATTCATGCCGTGATAGGCCAACGTCAGCAAGACCAGGTCGAAGGCGCTGGTATGCGGTGCGACGATGAATGCGCCGGGAGTGTCGAATTGGCTGCGCTCAATCAATTTACGCACATTATCGCTGAGTACAAAGAGGGTCTTCAGACCTTCTGGATCGGTGATATTGTGATACAGGTCGACAAAACAGCGTCCGGCGTGGCATAGTACTTCATGGACGGCTTCATCCAACTCAGCGGGGGTAGATTTTTCGCCGCGTGCCACCCACTGATTGCTGCGTACAGCGCGGGTGATACTGTTTTCGCGGCGCGCAATTCGCCCGGCAAACCATTCGGCCAGCCGGTAGGCCATGCCTAGAGGCAGAGTTTTGCCGATCCACAGGGTCAACCCTACGGCAGCACGGCTGTTGGTGAGGGATTGGAAGTTCAGATTCATGGTTTTGATGTATTTCTATAAGGAAGCTAGGAATGCAGGAGAAAAAATTCTTGGCTTCCTGGTTTCCTCATAGGAAAAATCAAGGAAATTTTACGCGGTTTCCTTCAGCAAGCTATAGCCTTCAATTAGCACGGGTAAGCCGCGGGCAATGGTAAAGCTGACTGCCAGCCAGGACAAAATTAATGCAGTGGTGTGGATTGCCGGGCTCCACGGTGAAGCGGCAGTGGTCAGGCCGAGATCAAGTGTTAGAAAAGCAAATGCAAAACCTTTGGCAATACCATAGCTACTGCGCATGAAGCGCGAAGATACCAGAAAACGAGTGATGGGATGCTTGACCTGCTCGAAGGCGCTCAGGCTTTTTTGCATGCCCACCGAGCGCACCGCATCTACGGTGGTGCCGCGGGTGATGACGATCAGCGGAATGAAGATTGGGATCAGACCCAGGTGGGCGAAGACGACCCACAGAACGATTTCGAGCGTGCGGTCGGTGGCAATATCGAGCACGCTGCCGATCAAACTGGTTTCTTTGAGCGCGCGGGCAATCATGCCATCGAAGGTATCCATCAATATAATTACAACGATGAAAGGGACGCACCACAACTGAATCGCCGCGTTTTCAGAATATAGCAGAGCGACGTATCCAAACAATAGGGGGAAACGAAATAAAGTAATCAGATTTGCCATGGGTGGTTGGTTCGTCAGTTGTTGTCTTTAGCGCCTTTTACAAAGCAATCAGTTGTTCCAAATTTTCTGTCAATGTAGCAATGCTGTTAAAAGGGATCAACGCCGGTTGGTTTGCATCTAGCGAGAGCGGGCAGCCCGCCCCGCATTCGGGCAGCAACATGCAATTATGGCAGGCCTCGGGGGCATAGCTGCGCTCCCGGATGCCAATAGCCAACTTGTGGTTCCAAATCGAATCCCATGTATCGTGCAGGATATTCCCCAGCGGATGATAATAGGACTGGCAAGGCAGCACGCCGCCATCCGGCTCCACACACATATTATAGAGCGCCGCTGTGCAGCCTTTGACGCCGAGATCATATTGCATGGGGTCAAAATGGCAGTACTGCGTGGGCGTGTACCAGATCAGGCGCTGGCCGCGGGCCTCGGTTTTCTGGATGGCAGTTTCCAACAGTGGGTGCAGTTCATTTTCATGCAGACCAGTGCCTACATCCAGACCGCGCCCGGCATAAATCAGCGCGTTTAGCCCGATGGTTGGCACGCCCAGGTCGGCCAGAAAATCGAGCGTAGCGCCGATACCGGCGTAATTGGCTTGCAGCATAGTAGTATTCGTCATCACGAAAAGTGGGCTGGCGAGCACATTTCTCAGCCCGGCGATGGTCTGTCGCCAGGCGCCATTTTTTCGTACCATTTGATCGTGGATGGCTTCATCGTGGGATTCGACCGTAATCTGGATGTGATCGAGACCAGCCCCGGTGAGGGCTGCCACAAACTGGGGATCGCTCAACCGTCGGGCGTTGGTGTTCATCCCGGTGATCTGCCCATTGGCCTCGGCGTGAGCGATTAATTCAGGGAGATCGTCCCGCAGGGTGGGTTCGCCGCCGGTGAAAACAATATGCGGAATGCCCAGTTCCCAGGTGCGGTCAATGACGCGTTTCCAGTCGTCGGTACTCATTTCAGGGAAGTCGCGCGGTCGGGCATTGTAGCAGTGGGCGCAATCGTCGTTGCAGCGATAGGTGAGCGCTAAATCCATGCGATAGGGGGCCAATGGACGCGTACTGAAAGGCATGGCGATTTCCAGCTCGTCCAGCGAACAGGCAAGGCAGCCACCCGGTTGTAAGATGACCTCGAATTCATCCAGAAATTGATAGTAGTCACGCTGCGCGTCGGCGGCAGAAATTTTATATTGACGCTGAATCAGGCGCACAGCCTGCTCTTGCGTTTTTTTTTCAAGAAAGAGAAAAGCCATCAACGTCGCTGTCGGGTTAAGATGCACTACCTGATTGGCATTGATCATCAGCGTGCCGTGCCCGTCAGGGTCTACGCGCAAATGGACGCGCGTGCGCTCGCCGGGCGCTTCGCGCAGGTAATGATGCAGGCCAGGGGGTGGGAAAACATCTTTTTTTATAAAGGATTGCATACCGCTAAAAAGGTGCATAAGTGGCTCCATAAAACGTTTGAACATTCAAACGTTGGGAAGTTGGAACGTTTATCGTCCTCCTCCTGCGCAGGCGCAGGCGCAACCGGCACAGGCGCAAGCACAAGCGCAACTGCCGCCGCTACTGCGGCCTCCGCTGCTCGTGGCAACAGGCGCCGGATTTGTCTTGTTGGTGACGCGGCTGGTAAAGTCGGTCACATTGCCGACCACATCACTGGCAAAGCCTTGCATCCCGGTCACCATCGAGGCGGCAAACTCGCCGCCGGGCAGGCTTGGCATGGAGGGCGCAGAGCGCCCGCTGCCGCTGCTGGGTACGCTGCCGGTCGATACGGGTCGGGAGATGGTTTTGCGGCTCCAGGTGGGGTCGTAGCGATTCCACCAGATTGGCACAAATACCGGCCCACCGCGAAAGACATCCTGCGTGCGCTGGTCGAAATCTTTATCCAGCATGGTCCAGCCCATGTGTTCGTCGTAGCGTTCGCTGCGCACTTCGGGCGTATCGGATTGCTCGATTTGTTGCCAGGCTTTTTGCATGATGTGCTTATAGTAGGCCACCGATTCCTTGTGGCTGAAACCTTTCATCTTCGTGCTAACACTCTTGATTAGATCAATCATCAGGTCTTGTAATTTTTTGCGTCGCTGGGCGGCTTTGGGTTCGCGGAAAGCTTCCAGGAATTTTTGTTCATACGAACGCAATTTGGCATCAATCGGATGCTGAATATCCAATTTCAAGGGGTCTTGCGAAATTACGCTGGCGGCCTCTTTTTTCAACACGGCGAAAAGGATCATCGTCAGCACTTTATCGGCGGGGTGCTCCATCAAAATCGCCGCTTCTACGGCGGTCAGTCCGCGTTTGATGCCATGCCCTTCAATGCGAATCTTGGGCGGCAGATACTTCATTTTACGTTTCTTGGCGCTGCGATTTCCGACCCAACTCAGGAAGACGAAAAATAGCCCAAACCCGCCGCAACACATGAAGCCGATGATCGCATCCGGGTCAATACCCAGGCGTTCGAGCAGGCCGGGCGCGTAGATGGCGCTTTCAGGCACATAACTTTTCGGGAAGGATGCGCCAAATTTATATTGTGTATAACCATTGGCATTTGGATTTTGCCAGGTATACATAACCCTGCCCTGGTTGTCGATCGCGGCCTGGGGTTGCTCCGGGAAGCCCGAGGGGGAAGCGTGCCAACGGGGTTCTTCAGATGTGACCCCTGGCGGCAAGTGATAAATCACAGTAATATCTGTAGAACCGAATACATACTCCGAACCAAACCAGGTTGGGCTGAAAACAGCGCTGGCATACGCGCTGTCTGTCGAGTCTGTATACAATACATTGCGGATGCCTGCCACCGCCACGCGCACGCGTCCGCTGCGCCCGGGCTGAATGGCATTGCTGCCCAAACCCAGCGCCACGCCGTTATCTACGTAGGGAGATGATTCAATATCGAGAATGGGGTGCCCATCGACATCGGCGGTGATGTTTGAGATGTTGTAATTATTATTCGGCATACCCACATCTACGAAATCAATCGGTGAGACGCCAGCGCCGTTGGTGAAGAAGAAGACATATTCCAGCGCTAGGGTGCCATCTTCCTGCCAGTAAACATTGACAATCTCCTGGTCGAGACTGAAATAATAAGTCTGAGCCAATGTGTCAATCGGTATGGATAGTAGAATCGTGAGAATAAAAAGAAAAGAAATCAGTTTTTTCTTCATTTGTTTTCTCCTTCACGCTTGACGTCAGGACAGAGATGCGTCACCACTTCGGTTCTTCAGTAAGCTGATAGCTGGAATTGCAAAACGGGCAGTTGACCACTGGCGCTCCGGCCAGCATTTGGATATTATTTGCAGTCAGCGCGCCGCCGCAAGATTGGCATTTCATCGTTTCCAGGTTGACATCGCCAGAGAGTTCAATATTGAGGGTTACGTTCTCCCCCTGACCAGCGGGTGTGGCTTTGCTGCGCCCGGCAAACCAGATTAATCCAAATCCGATGGCGACACTGATCACACCCACTACGAGCCATCCGATTTGCCCCTCCGGGCTGAATGTGCCCCAGATAAACAGCACACCAAAGAAAATCAGGATAGCGGCAAAGACATACGCAATAATTTTTCCGGCAGACATAGCGAGACCTCCAAAACGGATAAGGGATGATGCTTCATGTAGTGTAGCATTATCTGGAATTGAAAGCAATTGGAGATTCATCACCCTCATGAGATACGAAAACAGGAGTGTTTGGGTTGCGCGGCAGCACAGACACTCCTGTTTTTATGGTGATACCACGCGATTACTTTCGTTGCAGTAGAGAATTGATACAGGCTAGCGCGCTTCGTCGTCTGAAACGTCAATCTCGTCCAGAACACCCGTCGCGATAAACACAGTGCGCTCGCAAATATTGGTCACGCGGTCGGCGGTGCGCTCCAGATTATGCGCCACCCACAAGAGATAGGTAGCTCGATCAATGGTGGTGGGATCTGAGATCATAAAAGTTAGTAATTCCCGATATACCTGATTATACAGTTGGTCAACTTCGTCATCCTCTCTGGGAAGGGCCAGCGCGCAATCTTTATCCGCACTGACAAAAGCGCCTAACGCACGGTGGAGCATCCCGGCGGTAATATCGGCCATGCGGGGAATGTCGATCAGCGGCTTGATAGGCGCTTCGGTTCCCAGGCGAAGCGTAATTCGCGCGATTCCTTTGGCATAGTCGCCCATGCGCTCCAATTCTCCGGCAACATCAATCACGGATGCCAAAATGCGCAGATCGCGCGCCATGGGTTGTTGGGTCGCAATGGTAATAATGGCCGCATTTTCGACTTCAAAGCGTTTTTGATTGATGATCGAATCGGCATCATAAATGCTCTTCGCCGATTCGATATCGCGGTTTTTCAGCGCGTTAACAGCTTTGATGATGGCTTCTTCAACCATGCTGCCCAATGCCAGGATGCTGTCGAGTAAACCCTGAATTTGGTGATCTAATGTCTCTCTGGTCATGCAATTTTCCTTTCCAATAAATTATTATCCAAAGCGGCCTTCGACGTAATCTTCGGTTTGTTGATGTTGGGGATTCGTGAACAGGGTTTTTTCGGCGGCATACTCGATTAACTCACCCTGAAGGAAGAAAGCGGCAAAATCGGCGGTGCGGGCGGCTTGCTGCACCGAGTGGGGGACCAATATGATGGTGTAGGTTTTCTTTAATACTTGCAGCGACTCTTCGACTTTCCCCGTTGAAATCGGGTCCAGGCCGGAGGTAGGTTCATCGAGCAAGATCACTTCGGGTTCCAGGGCCAATACACGCGCTAAACATAAACGCTGCTGCTGCCCGCCAGAGAGCGCAATCGCGGCATCGTCCAGGCGGTCGCTGACTTCACCCCACAGCGCAGCTTGCTGCAGGCTGCGTTCTACGGCGGATTCCAGGCGGGCGTGGTCTTTCACTCCGGCAACTTCCAGGCCGTAGGTTATATTCTGGCGGATGCTCATGGGCAGCACCACCGGTCGGGCGAAGACCATCCCCACACGGCGGCGCAGTTTAATCACATCGATCTTGGGGCTGAGAATATCTTCATCGTCCAGGAGCACGCGCCCATCCAGATAGGTGACATCCGCTAAATCGTTGAGACGATTTAAAACCCGCAGCAAACTCGACTTGCCCCCTCCTGCCGGGCCGAACAAAACCGTAATCTGGTTGGCCGGGATGCCCATCGTGATATTGCGCAAGGATTCAGTGCCATCCGAATAATGCAGAGTCAGGTTTTCGATGGAGATTTTATTCATGCTGAGTTACCATTGACGCCGCGCCCGCGCCCGCGAGCGGATGGTGGTGGCGATGAAGTTCATGCCGAGGACGAAGGTGAGCAGCACCAGCGCCGTGCCATATTGAATTTTGACCGGCATCCCTGGAACCTGGGTGGAGATGACAAAAAGATGGTAGGGTAACGCCATGGTGGCATCCAGCGGTGAGGAGGGCAAGCGCGGCAGGAAGAAGGCAGCTACAGTGAACAGAATGGGCGCAGTTTCCCCCGCGGCGCGTTCCAGGCCCAGGATTACGCCCGTGAGCATACCGGGCAGCGCCTGCGGCAACACAATCCGGCGGATGGTTTGCCATTTGGTGGCTCCGAGAGAAATACTCACTGTGCGAAAAGCTTGCGGTACAGCGCGCAGGGCTTCTTCAGTGGTGCTAATGATGACGGGCAGCGTCATGATCGAGAGCGTCAGCGAACCGGCCAGGATGCTGGTGCCGAATTGCAGGAAAAGCACAAACAAGCCCAGACCAAACAATCCGTAGACCACTGAAGGTATGCCCGCCAGATTGATAATTGCAATGCGGATAAGCCGCGTCCAGCGGTTTTCGGGGGCATACTCCGAGAGATAGATCGCCGCGCCGATGCCCAGCGGCACAGCAAAGACGGCTGTACCCAGGGTGAGGTAGAACGTGCCCACGATGGCAGGCCAGATGCCCCCGGCGCGCATTCCCTCACGGGGAAAGCCGCTGAGGAATTCCCAGGATATTGCCGGTGCGCCGAGAACGACAATATAAATGACCACGGCTAGAATCGGCAGCACGGTGAGCAGTGTCATGCTGGTGAGCAGGCCGAAGCCGATGCGTTGGGTGGTGAGACGAGATTTGGATGTAGAAGCCATGATGGTTTACGAAAGAATACGCTCCTGGCGTTTGCGCTGCCGGAAGACAACCGCCGAAGCGGTGACGTTGACAATCAGCGAGATCAGGAACAAAATTATGCCGATGAAAAATAGCACATGGTAGTGAACACTGCCGTTGGCAACTTCGCCCATTTCGGCGGCGATGGTGGCGGTCATGGTGCGGGCAGGGGCGAAGAGCGCGCTCAGGCCGGTTGGCAACACTGGGGCGTTGCCCGTGACCATCATTACCGTCATGGTTTCGCCGATGGCGCGCCCGATGCCGAGCATCACGGCGGTTAGCACGCCGGAGCGCGCCGCGGGCAGCGTCACTCGCCAGATGGTTTGCCATTCGGAGGCGCCCAGCGCCAGGGCCGCGTCCCGGTACGATTTTGGCACCGCGTCGAGGGCATCTTCGGCTACAGAGACCACCGTGGGGATAGCAATGCCCCCCAAAAGCAGCGACCCGGCCAGAGCGGTCAGCCCGGTGGGTAAATCGAGCAAAACGCGCAAATATGGCGAGAGCACTAAAATCCCCAGAAAGCCAAGAACGACCGATGGCAGCCCGCCGAGAACTTCCACCAGCGGTTTGAGGATTTCACGCATCCAGCGGGGCGCGATTTCGGAGATGTAGATTGCGGCTCCCACGCCAAACGGAACTGCAATCAGTGTCGCCCCGATCGTGACGATCAACGAGCCGCCAATCAGCGGCAAAATGCCGAAATAGTCTTCGATGGGATACCAGCGAGTGGCGAACAGACTGTTGAATTGAACTTCGCCGAGCGTAGGCAAGCCTTCGCGCAGCAGAAAATAGAATATCAGGCCGACAAAAATAATGGCGGAGTATCCGGATACTTTGATGAAACGGGTAATGATTTTTTCGCGCCAGTTGAGAGCGTTATTCATGGGGGTATCGTAAGGGTGAGACGCACTTGTCAAGTGCGTCTCACCTGTGTCTATGGGAAAACCGGCACAAAGCCAAGCTCGGTCACAATTGGCTGGGCCGCGGCAGAAAGTATCCAATCGAGATAGGTCTTGACCGCTCCCGTAGGTTCGCCGTTGGTATACATATATAAATCGCGTGCAATGGGGTACTTGCCGTTGTTAACGGTTTCTGCGGAGGGCAGAATATAACCGGTGTTGATTTCGCGCGCAACCGCGATGACTTTCATTTCATCGGTCACATAACCCAGCCCGTCGTAGCCAAGCGCATTGGGGTTTTGGCGGATCTCAACGCTGATGCCCTCCGACGAAGGCAGCAAGAGCGTATTTTGAGAGAACAGGGTTGTGTTGTCTTTCTCGCCCAGGCGCAGAACTTCTTCGAGAAAATAGACATGCGTACCGGAGTTGGTTTCGCGCGACAGGCGTACAATTGGACGGTCGTCGCCGCCAACTTCAAGCCAATTGTTGATCTTCCCGCTGTAAATATCCGAAATTTGTTGCAAGGTGAGTTCATTGATCGGGTTTTCCAGATTCACAATCACCGCAATCGCATCGCGGGCGATCACAAACTCCACCGGGTCGCTGCCGTTGGCCTGGGCGGCTTCAATTTCCTCGGTTTTGATTTGTCGTGAGGCGTTGGCAATATCCACCGTGCCGTTAATCAGCGCCGCGATGCCGGTTCCCGATCCGCCGCCAGTGACCGAGATACGAATATCAGGATTGACGTGTTGGTATGCTTCAGCCCATGCCAGTGCCAGATTGACAATCGTGTCGGAGCCTTTATTCTCGATCGTATCCGCGTTCGTGGAAGATGAACTCGCCGCACCGTTCTGGGTGGCACACCCGGCCAGGAAAAGCAAGAATATAACAAATGGAAGAATGCGTAAATACTTCATTGGTTGCAGATTATAGCCGCAAATAAAATCGAATACAAGAGAACTTGGTTGGGTAAAACTCTATCTACGCAATGCGCTATGCCTTGTGTATAATCTCCTGTATGAGCAAACCACCTGTCTTCGCCATCCGAGATTTAGATTTTTACTATGGGGTCAGCAAAGCCTTGAGCCAGATCAATATGGATATTCTGCCTCAAAAAGTGACCGCGTTAATCGGCCCGTCGGGCTGCGGAAAATCCACCTACCTGCGTTGTCTCAATCGCATGAACGATACCATCGCGGGAACGCGCGTTGAAGGACAAATACTATTGGATGGAGAAGATATCTACGCTCCGGATATGGATTTGGCGTACCTGCGCCAGCGGGTTGGGATGGTCTTCCAGAAGCCGAATCCATTCCCGCAGAGTATCTACGATAATGTGGCCTTTGGCCCACGGGTTCTCCAGATGACGAAGAGCCGCGCCGACCTCGACGAAATTGTCGAGCGCAGTTTGCAGCGTGCTGCGGTTTGGGATGATGTAAAGGATCAACTTCATGATGATGCGCTGGGTCTCTCGCTGGGGGAGCAGCAGCGTCTGTGCATTGCCCGCGTATTGGCAGTTGAAGCCGAAGTCATTCTTATGGACGAACCGGCTTCGGCGCTGGACCCGATCGCAACCGCAAAAATCGAAGAGCTGATTCATGAACTGAAGGAGCGTTACACGATTGTGATTGTGACACATAATATGCAACAGGCCGCACGGGTATCCGATTCTACGGGGTTATTCTGGTTAGGTGAATTAATCGAATTTGATGTTACTGAAAGAATCTTTACAAATCCGGAACACGAACTTACCGAAGCCTATATTACCGGGCGTATGGGATAGCCCCATGTTCACGCTACGCGGTGACGCGTTTCTGTGTTCTCATTTCCGTTGATGAATACGCTTTTTTGTAACTGCTCAGCCTTTTTCTGTTCGAGGCTGAGCAATTACATTTTTTTATTTAAGCATCAGGGTATCGTTTTGTGGGAAACGTAAATATCGGCTTCTAGCATTTGGCTTAAGTCTTTGTCGAAATAATGATGCACGAAATAGAGCGTGTTCCCATCTGGCGAGAGAATGGGTTCGCCTGCGAATTGTGAGACAATCTCCTGCGCTGTGTCCCATGTGCCATCGGTCTGGCGTTCGGAACGGAAAACGGCTGGCCCGGGGTAGTACAAGCCGCTGCGAGTGGTAGAGTCAAACCACAAGGCCGCACCATCCGCCGTTAAAAAGGGGCGATTCTCATCAGCGGCGGTGTTGACCCCCGGCCCCAGGTTAATGGGTTCGCCCCAACCCTGATCTGATTTTACCGACATCCAGATATCAAAACCGCCATACCCGCCAGAGCGCTCCGAGCCGAAGTACAATTCATTTCCGTCGGCTGAGATATGCAGTTCGCCGACCTGATAGGCCGGGTCAATTTCGTCGCTCCAATCTTGCCAATCTACCCAAACTGAATCCGCCTTTTGGGCGCTGAACCAGCGGATTTCGCTCCCCGTACTTTCGCGCACCGAGCAGAATAGCATCCAATCTCCCAGCACAAAGGGGCAGCCATCCAGGTGGAGTTCATCTTCGGGCGCCAGAATCACGCGGCTTGGCGCCTCCCACCCCTCCCCAAGTTTGGCCGCCACCCAGATACCGGTTACGCCATCGTGAAGCTGTTCTCCCGCCGGGACGCGCACATCCGGCGTAAAAAAGAAGTACAGTGCGCTGCCATCTACGGGGATAAAGGGACTGTCTTCGCCCCCAGCGGTATTGATCGGCGCCCCCAGCGGCTGCGGCTGGCTCCAGCCTGTGGCGATCACCGGCGGCCAAACATCATCATCGGGAGTTTTTTTGATATTATCGGAAGGGATGCTGCTCTGGCGTGAGATCGGTGTCGGGGAGGCTTGCAAAACAGATGTGGATGCGCAGGCCAGAGAGACAGACAAAAGCAGGAGAATGATAGAATAGCGTTTCATGTCTCGGCTCCGTTTAGTTTAATTCTTCATTCAGTGCGAATTTGATCCCAGGTTTCCAGCGCTGGTTTCGGGGCGCCATCCATCTCGCGCAGCCCCACAGCGGCAAACCACAGAATCGTGTCGGCGGTGGATTGCATACCATTCTGGGCCAGGAATTCGCGGTAGGCTTCGCCGTTGATGTCGTCCAGCATCAGATAGATCCAAAAATCCAGCCGTGACCCAATTTGCTGATGTATGGCGTTGAGATAATCGCTTTGGTCTTGTGGCGTGCCGGGGAATTGCCCAATCGGGCGTGAGTTCATCCCGCCCTCGGCCACAGCCAGCGGTTTGTCCGTGCGCGTCAGCAGGGGAGTGTAATAATCGGCGGGGATGTCGGCGGCGGAATCGAAGACCACGAAGGGATAGGATGAAATTGCCCAAAGATCCAATTGCGGTTCGAAGACTTCGATTTGCTCCCACTTGGGCTGGAAAGGCTCTCCATCGGCGATATCAAACGGAATTACGTTGTTGAGATCATCCCATTGAAAGGTGACGAAAACCTGTGTTTGCGGTGAAACGGCTTTTATTGCGGCATAGGTTTCACGGTACAGATTGACGAAATTCTCAAAATCGGCAGGTTGGGCGTCGGCGTAGGTGTTGATTTCGGAGGCCAATCCCAAATAGCGCGGCTGAAGATCGCCTGCCAGCCGGGTGGCGTAATTTTTGAAGGCGGCGCGTATTTCGGGCGTGCCAAAATTACTACCTTCGAGTTCGGCTGGCAAGCTGGCGAACTGGCGGCGGTCGAGGCCGTTGAGAGGGTCGATCACCAGAATATATTCCAGATTGTGCTGGGAAGCCACGGTCAGCAAGTCGACCAGATCGGTGTATTCTTGCGACTCGGCATCCGAGGCCTCGATGAAAGCTTCCCAGGGGACGGGACGTTGCACCAGAATCACGTCGCCGTGCTGGTGGATGCCATCCAGTGTAGATAGCAGACTTTCAGTGGTCAGTTCCGGCGGGCTGGGGAAGAATCCGTAAACCGTGCGCCCGGAATCAAAGACAGAAATTTCAGGTTTAGGGGGGATGGCCGAAGTTGGGGCGGCGTTGCCGCAGGCTAAGGTTGTGAGCAAGAGTGCAATGATACCGACAATTATTCTGTGACGTTTGGATCGTATCATCACAAATAACCTTTTTGTTTGAACCAGTGTAACGCGTCGCGTACAGTTTCATCAAAGGGACGCGGCACCAGGTCCAATTCAGTCTGCGCTTTGGCTGTGTTATAGCCCTGCCAATGGGGGAGGGCGCGCAGGTGATTGCCAGAAATCGAAACGAAGGGCAGCGCGTCATCGAGAGCGACGAGGGCGCGCGTAACCCATAGTGGAATCTCGAAACGCGGCTCGGGCATATTAGCCGCGTGGGCGGCCTGACGCAGCGCTTCTTCAACCGTGAAGTTATACCCGCCAAGAATATAACGCTCGCCGCGTTTGCCATGTTGCGCCGCGGTAATATGTGCCGTGGCGACATCGCGCACATCTATGGCATTGATGATGCCCGGTAGCCACGCGGGGATGCGCCCACGCGCCACACCGATGAGCAATTTACCCATTGTCAGGTGCACATCGCCGGGGCCGAATACGGCTGTGGGGCAGAGTACGATCGAGTCTATATCTTCAGCAGTCAGCACGGCGTTTTCCATGGCAATTTTGCACTCGTAGTAGGCGTTTTTTGGCATTGAGCCGGGTTGGTAAATATCGCGTTCATCGGCGAGACGCTTTTCTTCGGGTGGGGGTTGCCCAATGGTGGAGAGCGTGGATGTGAAGATCAGTCGCGGTGCCTGGGTTGCGCGCACAGCATTGAGCACAGTTTCGATCTCCTGCCGGGCGTGGGTAACGGCTGCGGGCACCTGCCGCGGATGTGTGCCGCTGGGATAGTAGGCCGCGGCATGGAAGACAATATCCATGCCTTGCATTGCCGCCCGTAAGGAGGCAGAATCGGCCAAATTTCCGGCAACCCACGCTACAGGCGCGCCGTCGAGGTCCCCATTGCTGTTGGGGTTACGACGCAGGGCGCTCACTTCCCAGCCTGCATCCAATGCTGCGCGGGCGATTTGCCCGCCAATAAAACCGGTGGCTCCGAGTACGAGTATCTTCATAGTGTGCCTCTTTGGTAATGACTTCTGTCCGCGGTCAATGGTAGAATTATAGTAACTGCTCAGGCTATACTAAGGCACGTAAGCTTCACAGAGAGAATTCCGAAAAAGGGTGTGCGTGGGGTGCGCAGCACCCCACGCACACCCTTTTTCGGCCTCTTTTGGTTCGATGTTGAGTTGTTGCGAATTATAAACGATTGAAAAATTCATGGCGGAGAATTACTTTGGGAACGCCCGAATGAAGCATAAGCAACGCATACTAACCGGCATACTCATTTTTACAACACTGTTTGCCCTCGCCGCACCCGTTGTGCAATCTTTGGTGGCGCTGGCCGCGGATGCAGGCGAAGACCCGCAGCCTGTGATTGAGCCAGAATTGCAGGCGCAGTTTATGGTGGAGCAAGAAGCCGGATATATGATCCAGTTTCGCCACCAACCCAACCTGGATTTAGCTTACGAGTTAGACTGGGAGACGCGCGGCCGTTTTGTGATCAATATGTTGCAAATATCGGCAGATAACTCACAACAGCGCGTGCGCGCTTATCTCGATGTCAAGGGGATCGATTATCAATCTTTTTGGATTAATAATACCATTCTGGTAAATGTCTCGGATCAAACGACATTTAACGGGCTGTTGAGTTTTGTGGAAATTGATGCGCTACGCGCCCGTCGCCGCCCGCAATTGGTCGAGCCGATTGAAGATATTGCCGCGCCGATGAATGTTCCCAACGTGGCGCAAAGTAATATTGCCCAGATTGGCACGGCTGTAGTTTGGGATTTGGGGTACGATGGTTCGGGGATTGTGGTGGCGAATATTGATACCGGGGTGCGTTATACGCATGAAGCCCTGGTAGATACCTACCGCGGTAATCTGGGGGATGGGACGTATGACCATAATTACAACTGGTGGGATCCGGCGCTGGGCGGCAGCGACCGCGAGCCAAACGATTGGCATGGGCATGGATCGCACACAATGGGCACGATTCTTGGCTCGGGGGGGATCGGCATGGCCCCCGGTGCGCAATGGATGGCCTGTCAGGCGTTTGAGGGTAACGACAGCGAATTGCTCGAATGCGGCCAGTTTTTACTGGCTCCCTGGGATTTGAACGGCCAGAATCCCGATTCGTCCAGACGCCCGCATATTATCAACAACTCATGGGGCGATTGCGTGCAGTATCTCGATACCTGGTATTTGGGCATGATCGAGAGTTGGCTGGCCGCGGGAATTTACCCGGTTTTCTCGAATGGTAATAGCACATCGTGTGGCTATGCTTCGCCGCCGGGATTGAATACGGTGGGCAACCCGGCACGCTATGGCAATGTCACCGCGGTGGGTTCTACTGGCAATACGGGTGGCGTGTACGCGCCGCATTCCAACTGGGGGCCTACCGACGACCCGGATGTACTCAATCCCGCGGAGTACCCGAATTTAAAACCACAGGTAGTTGCCCCGGGCGTCGACATCCGTTCGGCGGCGCGCAGCGGAGATCGCGATTATCGCCTGATGAGTGGCACATCCATGTCGGCGCCGCATGTCAGCGGGTTGATTGCCCTGATGTGGGATGCCGCGCCCTGCCTGATTGGGGAGTATGCCACGACGGAGAGTATTTTGCAGGTCACGGCCAATCCTGTGCTGTATGACGATGGTACGGGTAATGGCGTGCGTTCACCCAATTATGCTACCGGTTGGGGCGAAATTGACGCGCTCGCTGCGGTGCAGGCCGCTAAAGATTATTGCGGGGCCGATTTCCGTATTGACGCTGCGCCCGAAACCGTGAATATCTGCGCGCCAGAAGCGGCCCTGTATGATGTTAATATCAACCCGTTATTGGGCTTTGACGAGTTGGTGACGTTCAGCGTGCAAAATAAACCCTCGGGGGCAACGCTCCACTTCGAGCCGGATTCGCTTACCCCGCCGGGGAGTAGTGTACTCACCCTCGGCGCCACTCAATCCATCGCCGCAGGCGATCATGAATTTTCTGTTGTCGCCACATCTGGCGATCTTGTCCACACCGATATCGTCACGCTGCATGTCGATCAGACTACGCCCAATTTGCCCGAGTTGAGCTTTCCTGCCGATGGCGCAGATAATATCTCGGTGGCGCCGACGTTGCGCTGGGAGGCAATCTCACAGGCCTATTATTATCGTATCGAGGTTGCTGCCGACGCGGCTTTTAACATCATTTTGCAAACTGCCGAAGTCGTCGAAACCAGCTACACGCTGCCAACCTGGCTGGAAAATAGCACGCGTTATTATTGGCGTGTCCAGGCGGGTAATTATTGCGGCCTTTCGTCGCCCACCGCGGCCAGCTTTACTACTCGTACGCCGGTATCGGTTTTGCTGGTGGATGATGATGACAATAACCCCGATGTGCGCGGCTATTACACCGCTGCGCTGGATACGCTGGGGCAATCCTACGCCGTTTGGGATACGCACAATAGCGACACCGAGCCGAGTGCAGCGCAGTTGGCCCCTTATGAAATTGTGATCTGGTTTGTGGGGGATGGGTGGAAATCGCCCGCCGGGCCGGGAACTTCGGGGGAGGCGGCTTTGGCAAACTGGTTGGATACAGGGGGCTGTCTGGTCGTCAGCGGGCAGGATTATTTGTGGAATCGTCAGGTGACCGATTTTATCGGGGAATATCTGGGTGTGGCTTCCTTTGCGGGCGACGCGGCGCAAACCTCAGTAACCGGAGTTGGGGAGGCGTTTTCAGGGGTGGGGCCTTACTCGTTGAGTTATCCCTTCTATAACTTCAGCGATGTGCTTTCGCCAACAGCGGGCGTTTCGGTGGCCTTGCAAGGCGATAAAGGCTCCGCCGGGCTGCTGGTGGATACAGGCGTTTATAAAACCACGCTCTGGGCCTTCCCCTTTGAAGCGGTTAGTCCCGCCGCCGACCGCGCCGAATTGCTTGAACACACCCTTGCCTGGTGTCGCAGCGGAGCGACAGAGTACCAGATTTTCTTGCCCTTGATTGAAAAATGAACCTAAAAAGAGAGTGGCTCTCGGCAAAGCCGAGAGCCACTCTCTTTTTAGGAAAGATTCACTTCAAACTTAATCCCCCGTTCACGCACAGCTTGCATAAATTCCGTTGCCGGCACAGCCACTTCCATCGAGACGCCGCCCGCCGGAACGCGACCGCGCGCCTGAAAACCCATCATCATGGCGCAATGCCAACCGGTCAAGCGTTCCATAGCGGTGAAGCCGGTGGCTTCGTCGTAATAGTCAATCAGGTCAATCGTGACGGTGGTTTCTTTACCATCTTTCACCCCATAGCCGATTACGCGTATTACGCACACATCACGAATTTCAGTTGCGCTGAGTTTGGGAGCCAACAGGGTGTGATAGACCTCGCGCGGGACGATAGTGGAGCCATTCACCTGCAACGCTTCTTCCGAGAAAAGCCCTAATTCCTTGAAGGCGCGCAGCCATTCGAAGTGGCCGGGGTAACGCAGGGTTTTGTTGGTGAAATCCTGTAACTGGCCCTCAAACGTCCACGGCGAAGTGGAAAGCCCGCCCGAAGTGACATCCGCTTCCAATTTGCCCAGCGGAGCGAATTCAATGAATTCCGATTCGGTGAGGGTATCTACGGGAGTCAGGTTACCATCTCGCAGGAAGGTAGCCTGTCCATCCATCTCGTTGGTCAGGCCGTTGATGTGGAAGGTGGCCTGGTAATTCCACGGCGGGATGGGTTTTTGCGGCAGGCCGCCATCAAAGATATGCACAGCGCGCGGTGCATCGAGCAGGTCTTTAGCGTAGGCTGCCATGGTCACGTTAAGTCCCGGTCCCATGCCGCAATCGGGCACAATACTGATTCCCGCGGCTTTGGCTTCGGTATCCAGCGCCAATTGCTCGCGCACAACGCCGGTGTGCCCGCCCATATCGCACAGGCTGGAACCCGCTGCTAGACAGGCTTTGGTGATTTCCAGATTATAGTAGTAGGGCACGGCGCTAAGGGCTACATCCACGCCCTGTAGCACGCGCGCCAGTGCGGCGCGGTCGCTAACACCCAATTGCTGCGCAACAGCCACTTCCCGCCCGATGAGCTGGTTGATACGTTTTGCGGCATTTTGAGCGGCCTGTGCATCCAGGTCGGCCATGATGATCTTTTGCGCCGCACCAAACTTGGCGAGATCGTAGGCCGCGGCGGTTCCCTGCCGCCCGGCGCCCAAAATAGCGTAAGTGTATTGGGTCAAAATTTGCTCCTTGTAGGGATAGTTTTATAACCACAGATCCCCTGAGGGGCACACGTGAACACAGATGAAAAGCGAAAATCAGCGTGTATCCGTGTTTATCTGCGATTTTATTATTTTGTACACCAGTGTACTTGATTCGATAAAATCGTCTGCTGACTTCCATCCTGATTTTGCACGACAACCGCCTGAGCCAGAAGATGCCCCTCCGCCTGTGTCCCGATGACGAAAACATCCTCGGCGTGGGGGAAAGCAGCGGGTGCTTCTTCGAGCGGCAAGATCACATTTACATTTTCTGGCCCGGCGACCAAAAAGCCAATCCGGGCGTAGGGATAATGGTTATAGGCTGCCCAAACTCCCCAGCCGTAGCCTTGATTGGCTGCATAAAACCGGGGATACAACGCTCGCCCCTGAATCACGGTCACACCTTCATCCAGACCGCAAATTTCTTCCAGCTCAATGGGAAGCACGGCAGTGACGGCTTCGGTTGTGCGTTCCGGGTAACGGGTTGGGGGTAGAAATTCCAGGATGGGGATCAGCGCGCCGAGTAATGCGATACTTCCCAGGAGGGGCAGCGGGCGCATCAACTGGGATGCTCGCGCGCAGCCTGGGGTGGGGGTTTGTTTCACAGGGATTTTTCTTATCCCGAACAGGGCGCGCACCAAAACCACCAAGCCGATGATGTAATACCAGATGATGATCCAATCGACTGGCAACATAAACCGTGAACCGGAGACGCGCGCAATCGCCGTGCTAAAACTATACGCCAAATGAATGCCCAGCGGCATAAGGCCAATCCAGCGTGTCCGCCGCCACGCGGCTGCGATCCCCATGCCGAGTATTGCCAGATTAAAGATGATGGGAATTACAGCGCCGGGCGGCCAATTGCCTTGCCAGCGTTCTTGAAAGCTCCAGAAGGGGAGGTTTTCGATGTAGGCTCTCCGGTGTGATGCCTCGCCGGAGGGTATGTATCTCAGCCGGGATAGCCAATAATCTGTCAGATCAAAGCGCATGGGCAATGACAATAACGCCGTCACTTCGTTATGGAAAAAGTGATTGCTGATAAATTGGGCTACGTAACCTGGGTTGGCGCGGGCAAAATCTGCCGCATTGCCGAAACCCTGCTCGATGCGCTCATTTGGCGCGGCTTGCGCCAGATCAAAAACGCCTGGTTCGCGTGTGTATTGACTGTCCAAATAAACCGCCTGCATGGGCTGTGAATAGCCAAATTTGCCAACTACGAATCCATTGCGGACCATCCACGGCAGGATAAAAACCGCTGTACCGAGCAAAAAAGCCCCCAACGGCAGGAGAATTTTGCGCGATTGACCCCAGAATTGAAACACCACCACGCCGAACACCACGGGAACAAAAATAATTGCCTGTGAACGGATGAGAATAAGCGCGCCCAACGCGCTCCCGGTAATCATCGCAGATGCAATGGCACTGGCATCACTGGGAACGCGAATATCGCGTATGGGCAAATGGCGCGAATTTTTCTTGTTTTTATTTGTGTCATTCACTGCATTCGTGACATGCGTGTTCCACCATTTTACAAATAACAGCCCGAAAACCGCCATCCCTAACGCCGCCGGAAAATCGGTCATTATTAATTTGGAATGGGATACATTGATGCGGCTGGAAAGCGCAATCGCATTTTGTTCGCGCAGAATCAGGGCTACGGCGGCGACCAGCCCCGCCAGGCGTTGATCCATGCCCACGGAGAAGAGGTAAACCACCGCGGGGAAGAAGGCCAAAGTCCCGACTTGCAGCAAGATGATGGTGTTATAGTCATGCCCGCCGAGGGCGGTTAACAGTCCCAGCAGTACATTATAGAGCGGTTTTTCCGCCGGGAACTGGAAGCCCTCGCCGATGAGCATATCTTCGGCGTTCATCATCAGCAGGGCCGCGTCGGAATAGGGCGTATACATGAAATTGGGAGCGTTCGGCTCCAGCGAATAGTGTGTGGGCTGCATTGGTTGCGCGGCCCACACACCCAACGCCGCAGCCCAAATGACGAAGAAAATCAGCCGGTCACTGATTTTGGTTGTGCGTGTAGCCACAATATAGACAACGTTACCCGCGATCAATGCCAGAATGATTTGGCTGAACAATAATGGAGTGCCGGGAAAATCCCAGCCAACAATGTCGGGGATTAGTCCCATGCCGGTTGCCTGAATCACCACCGCCAATCCCGCGAGGGTGATCCAGGCGATTAGGAGAGAAAATCCAAATTTTGCAGAAAATACTTCTTCCAGATGCTGGCTAGTTTTTACCACAATACCCTGAAGGGTACGAGCAGTACGTAGGCTCGAAGAAACTACTTTTCTTTGTGTCTTTGTGTCTTCGTGGTGAATATTTCTTTTCACCGTTGTGAACATGATGATGGTAACGCCCGCGTTCCAGGTTGTCCATCCAACCAGCGGGGCGATGCGCACAAGCAAGGGAAAAGCGGTTTGATCCCAGGTATATGCGAGGGCATATAAATAATCGCCCCCCAGGATGAAGATGCCGAGAGCGCCAGACAAGCTACCGTAGAAGATGCTGTGATTTTTGAGACGAGTCACGCTGGAGTTGAGGCGGTTTTCCCACACGGATGGTTTATGCGAGAGCACGAGGATAAAAACCAGCAAGCTGATTTCGATGGCAGCCATGCTCGCGGTGAGCAGCAAACGGTTGCGTGAATAGCCAAAAAGCCCAGATGCATATTGCTCTGAAGGTATCGCAAATAGGGTCAGGAGCGCGACAACACCACCCAGACAGAGCAAGGCAAGATAGATGCGTACTACATTTAAGGGTTTATGCACAATTTCCCCGGCTAGTCACGCGGTAGCGGCGGCAATTCGTCCATGCCGATATTTTTGGCGGCTCGGGTGGTGATGGCGCGCAACTCGACGCGCAATTCGTCAGCGATAGGTGAGGGTTTGTAGGTCTGCAATAGTTGGCTGACGCGCGCTTTGGCTCTGTCCCAGGTTGTCAACGCGCCGGAACGCTCCCAGTCTTCGGGTTCGCGGCGGTCAATCACCATTGAAGGGATATAATCTTCTTTGCGGAACCATTGATAAGTATGGTCATGTGAGAAATATTCGGCATTATGTCCCATCTCACGGATTAGATCCAATCCAATAGGATCGTCGCGTACTTCAATCCCGCCGATGATGTGTTTTGCCATGCCGATGATTTCGGCATCAATGACCAGTTTCTCGAAACTTTGGCAGTTTTCAAAGGCCATCATCCCCGCGCCCGAAACCATATTGACGCCAGCCAGGGCTGCCATCAGCGCCCCGCCGGACGATTCCAGCCCGCATTGGGCATCCACGACTTTGGCATCGCTCATCCCCAGATAGGCGTGGGTGGGCATCCCCAGAGCTTTGCCGACCTGCGAGTAAGCGCAATCGATCATCCAGGTGCCGACCGCTCCCATCGGTGTAGTACCCTGGCGCATGTCGAAGGCCGCGGGCGAGCCGCCCCAAATAATGGGCGCACCCGGATTCGCAAGTTGCGAAAGCGTCACTCCGCTGAGACACTCCGCGGTATGCTGTACTACCGCTCCGGCCAGCGTGATTGGGGCGGTGGCGCCGGTTAGAGGCATGGAGACCAGTTCGGCGGGGATGTTGTAGCGGGCCGAGTCGATCAGGTTTTGGCAGGTGATGTCGCTCCAGAGCAAGGGTGGGGAGGGGCAAACGTCGAAAACAGCGATGGGTTTTGCAGCCAGCGCCGCTTCGCTCCCGGCGGTTGCAACGAGCATATCTTTCATATACCACCAGGTGTCTTTCTCAAAAGCCCCGGTGATGATGGGTTTGCGCATGAAGTTCAGGGCCAGATACAGGCGATACAGATCATGAATCCCGATGGCGACATCCGCGGGGATGAAGGCTGTGCTTTGGGCGTCTAATTGGGGCAACATTTCGACCAATTTGACGAAGTTTACAAAATCGGCGGTGTTGGGCTGGCGCATCTTTTGCGTCTCACTGTCGAGTAGTAGCAGAGCCGCGGAACCGGGATCAAATTGCACGCTGTCGCCACCGTAATGCACTGCCGGATCGCCGTCTAGATTGTAGAGATAAAATTCTGAAGGGCGCGTTTCTAAGGCTCGCCGAGCGATGGTTTCAGGGATGCGGGCGACCTGGGTTTCAAAATCAACTTGCGCCCCGGCTTCAGCTAATAATTCTAGCCCCTCCCGGTTATGGATTTGAATCCCGGGGTCCATCAGAAGTTGGAAGGCTTCGTCAATAATTTGATGTACGACTTCATCGCTGAGAAAATGTACTTTAGGACGCATGATGTATTCTCTCCTGTTGGCGTGTGATGGCGGTTGGATATACACAAATACCTGAAATTAAAAATCAGTTGAAGGATATTGTATCGCAAGTTATTAGTGCCGGTTTCCCAAAACACACAGACAATTTATGATATATTTGAGAAAACAGATTCTATTGGAGGATCACAATGAACCGAAAACTGTTATTTGCATTATTGCTCGCGATATCCCTTTGGGTAGGAGCCTGTTCCCCAGCCGCAACGCCAGAACCCACGGCTGTTCCTACGGAGCCACCGACAGCTACTGCTACGGTTACTCCCGAACCCACTGCGACTCCAGAGCCAACGGCTACAGATACACCAGTCCCCACAGAAACGCCAATTCCCTTAGCTTCCGTAGATGGCGGCATGTCTGCTGAGTTGGTCTTGTCCAATACATCGGATCGCAATCTTGCAATCTACTGGTTGAATCTGAACGGTGAGGAAGAATTCGCCAAACGTCTGACGCCGGGTCAATCTTATACGCAGGAAACCTTTGTAGAGCACGCCTGGCGGGTGCGCGACGAAGCCAGCGGCGAGATCGTCAAGGATATTGTTGTCAAAAGCCGGGAAACCAATCTGCCAATCCTCGTTCCATCAAGTATTGCCAATTTACCCACCCTCGAACCCACCCCGACCATTGTCTCGGTTTTGGTAGAAAATGGCGATGGGTGCGAAATTACGGATCCGGGGCATAGTTACTTTGGAAAAGAGTGCAGTATTGACGGTATTAAAATCTTGGCTTCTGATGCGGTTCAAGATCAAGCGCTGAAGCAAGCGTGGTACATTGTCTCAAATATGCTGGCATCCCGCCCGGATGTGCGCGAGCAGTTATCTAATCGAGGGTTGGAAGTAATGATCTTTCCGGCTGGGAAAAATGCTTCTGATCTTCCCGCAGCTATTGACGCAACCGAAGCCTTCGCGAATGCGGATGCTGACGCTGACCCTCGATTTATTACAGGTGAGAATAATCTTATGTGTGTTGGTGGCGGGCAAGAGTACCAGGGGTATTCAGTCACCGCTCATGAATTTGCCCACTCTATTCATATGGTTGGCCTAAATTCGGTTGAACCCGGTTTTGATAATCGTTTAGCGACGGCATATAGCGCAGCTATGTCTGCTGGTAAATGGGAAGACCACTACGCCGCTACTAATAAGTACGAATACTGGGCAGAAGGTGTTGTCATGTATTTCGAAGCTAGTCCAACAAACTATGAAAATCATCCGGTCAACACGAAAGCCGAATTACAAGAATATGATCCCGATTTATACAGTTTGGTTGAAGAAATATTCCGCGGCTTTGAGTGGACTCTTAATTGCCCCTAAAAAGATTATCCCTAAAATAAGCAGCCCCCGGAAGTTCTCAAAACTTACGGGAGTTTTTTTTATAACTGTCCTTCATCTCCCCAATCTTCAAGCAGTTTTTGATATTCAGCGTTCTGGTATCGCTCCAGGGAGAATGACGGGGCATACGATGGTAATTCAATACCGGTGATGTGGGCTGCCAACAGGTCCCCAGCCCCGCAGGCAGACATGAGGCCATAGCCGGAAAGCGCCCCGATGATATAGGCCCCCTTCACAGGCAGCGGCCCGATCAGCGGGCGGTTCTCTTGGGTCTTGGTGTAGTAGCCGCCGTCGAGCATCGGCTGGGGCATGCGCTCGAAATACTCGCTGAAACGCGGCAGCAGCGCCGCCATACCGCGCAGAGCGATCTCAGGGTACATCTCATCCAGGGGCGGTGGAATAACCGGCTCCACCACATGCGTGTGATACTCCCACAGCAGCAAAATAATATCGCTGTCTCCTGCGCCCTCGGGGCGTGTGTGCGCTCCGGCGGGCATTTCATCTAGCAGCCAGCCTGTCTCGTTATCTTCGGCCAGGAATTCCTGTTCTTCGGCATTCCACTGCAAGGTTTGCGGATCGGTCCAGATCAGCATCGGGGCGTGGCGCGGCACTACGCCCAAGTGATCGCGGAAGGCAACTTTGAGATGCAACTCGGTGTGGATGGGGAGATCAAGTCCCAGCATTTGACCAACTTCTTTGAGCATTGGGCCGGCAGCGTTGACGAAATGGTTGGTTGCAATCGTCGAGTCGTTGTTCAAGTGGACGGCTGATACACGTCCCTGAGAGACATCCACCCCTGTGACGCGGGCTTTGACAAATTTCACGCCATGAGCGCGCGCCTGATCGAGCATATACATGCCCAATTGTTGGGCGCTGAACCAGCCCGCCCGCCGGGCGTGCAGCGCGGCGGTGATGGTATCGGGCAAATAGGGGAAATACTGCTGGATGGCGACCGGATTTAGGAAAAGATCAGCGCCCGCGGGGTTGCCACGGAAGCCCTCGGGGCTGGATGGCTGGTAGGTTGTGGCCTCCCTCGGGGAGCGGTACACTCTCAGGGGGCCAGCGCCCAACTGCGAGGGAGTCTGCGTGTCCTGTTCAAAGGCAGAGATTTTCTGCGGGTCAGCCGTCAAATATAAATAGCCGCGCCGGTTCAAGTGAAAACTATTCCCGCTCTCTTCGGCGAGTTCTTCCAGGATGTCAATCGAGCGGTTCATCAGGCTGACCATAGGCGCATCGGGCCACCAGTTGCGATAGCATTCCGTGGATTTGTCGCTGGTCAGTGAGAGAGGGGCGCGCTCGTCGACGAGAATAATATCGCGAATGCCGTGCCGCACAGATAGGTGATAAGCAGCGGCGATACCAGCGATGCCCGCTCCGCAGATCAGAATTTCAGTCGAGTTCGACATAGATGCGCTTGTTGATCGCCCCTTTGCTTTTATAATTGGTGACGCGGATCGTGCCGACTTCAGATGTGTTGCGCACATGGGTGCCACCGTCGGCTTGCAGGTCTAGCCCTTCGATTTCGACGACGCGCACTTCGCTGATGCCTTCAGGCAGCAGGTTTATTTTTGTGCGGATCAGATCGGGAATTTGGAAGGCTTCTTCACGCGGCAGCGCGCGCCAACTCACTGGGCGGGCGTTGGCGACCTCGGCGATGATGGTCTGGTTGATCTCCTCGACGAGTTCTTTCTGCATCGTCTCGAACTCGAAATCCATGCGGCCTTTGAGCGGTTCCATATTGCCGCCGGTGACGGAGGCACCGTAATCGCGGAAGATGACCCCGCACAAGATGTGCATGGCGGTGTGCGTGCGCATAATTCTATAGCGGTGTTCCCAGTCGAGTTGTCCGTGAACTTTTGCGCCGACCGCGGGCAACGGATCGTCGCCTTCGAGCAGATGCACAAGCTGGTTGCCAATACGCTTGCCGCGTTTGAGTGTATAAATTTTTCCGTCAACGGTCAAGGTTCCCTTGTCGGCGGGCTGGCCACCGCCACCAGGGAAGAAGATGGTGCGGTCGAGCACGATGCCGTGGTTCTCTTCGTCAATGGCGGTGATGGTGGCGTTGAATTCTTGCAGGTAGCTGTCAATATGATATAGGGCTTCAGTCATGTTTTTTTCCTGGGGGGTGAAATGTTACTCCAAGTCTAAATCTGTGGGTATTTGAATATTTCCGAGATCTGTTTCACTACCGGGGTTAATTTGAGCCGTGACCTCGGCTCCAATTTCACCGAAAATGAAAATTACAGATTGTTCTCCGGCGGGAACGCCATCGAGGTAGAAATAACCATCGGTGCTGCTTTCACCCCGCATAGATGTGCCAAAGACGATGACCCTGGCGGCAAGGGGGGTGTTGCTTTCGTCCATAACGTAACCGCTGATAGCCCCTTTGCGCATCAATGTGGCGGCAGTTCCGCTGGCGAAAAAATTATAAGCTGCCAGAGCGATAAGTGTTAAACCGAGCAGCGCGAGCAACACCCGCGCCGGTGATTTTTTTTCAGGTTTTTCTTCCCCAGAGTGCGGAAATATTTCGCCGCTCATATCATCAAGTTGAGGGGAGTCTTCTAATTTCATGATTATCTCCTTAATTATTTTTGCTAGGGAAGTAAGCCAACACTCAGGCCATCGAGGCAAGTTTTTGAGCTGGGTTTATTCCGCAGGCCCACTTTGCCCTGCGTGTATGCGTCGTCGGTGGCCTGGAGAAGCAGGTCGCCTTCACGGAAAACCTGAAAAGTATCACCGACAACTTTGATCTCAAAGTCATTAGCTTGTGTGTTCCACGCATTGGGCACGTTAGTGTGCGCCAGACGGATCCATGCTCCATCTACGCGCTTCCAGATACGCACGAAATTATTTTTTGTATTGTATGTGAAGTGATAACCGTTCTTTTCATCCTGCGCGCGAAACCACACATCAAGGCCGGTATTCTTATCGTTATCGACAGCTTTATCGATATTGGCAGCCGTAACATTGATGACCACATTGTCGCTGCCGAAATCAGTTGCACAACTGTTGAGATAAGAATAGGCGTCCTTTCCATTCCCGGTGATGCAGGCTTGTCCATTTTCTACGCTGAAACTATCTCGATTGCCTCCCTCCCAAGAATCCAGCGCGCTTGCATCATCAAAGGTAAATTGGCAGCCGCATCCAGAGCCGCCCAGTTCGCTGACTGCACTACAATATACTTGTTGCAAGCTGGTGCCCATCGTTGAAAGCGCCAGCAGGGCAATCAGCGCGACGGCTGTGAAAATCAGGGCATATTCAACCAACCCCTGGCCTGATTCGTCGGTGTATGTTCTCATTTTTTAGCTCCTGAAAAATTGGGAGAAATCGACATATAATGATTTTATCACTAACCCATATGAGATTTGTTGCAGCAACCCTAAATGTGGGGTTTCTCACCGCAGTTCCCAAAGAGACCTAAAAAGTATGGTTTTTGTCTTACGAAGGACTGGTACAATGTTAGCAAAGGTATCAGGTTTGTCAAACCTGTTCATCTAAAAAAATCAACTACAAGCAAATCACCAATCGCTGATTTCCGGAGCCATTCATGCTCGAACTTGTCTACTTTTACCCCAAAGGCCACGCAGCTCACTATGAACGTGATCACCCCGAACGCCCGGAACGTGTCGAAGCCATGTGCCGCGCCCTGGATGAAATCGGCTGGTGGCAGCCTTACCCCAAATTGCCGCCGGTTGAAACGCCCGCCGCGGTACTCGAAGCGGTCCATACGCCAGATTATCTAAAAACATTGCAGCGCGCCTCAGCCCGCGGCCAGCATCTGGATATGGATACCTACACAACGCACGAATCATGGGATTTGGCCGTCAACGCCGCCGGGGGCGCGTTAGCTGTTTGCCAGACGGTGTGGAGCGGAGAAGCTCGGCGCGGTTTTGCGTTCACCCGCCCGCCGGGACATCATGCCACGCAAAACCGCGGCATGGGCTTTTGCCTGCTCAACAACATCGCCCTGGCCGCCGAAGATTTGCTGCAAAACGCCGGGGCGCAGCGCATTGCCATACTTGATCTCGACCAGCATCACGGCAACGGCACGCAAGATATTTTCTACGCCCGTGGGGATGTGTTCTATATCTCAACGCACCAATCGCCGCATTATCCTGGTACCGGCCGCGTGGATGAGATCGGTGTGGGGGAAGGCGAGGGGACGACAGCCAATTTCCCGCTGCCCGCCTATTCGGGGGATACGGCTTTCGTCACTGTAACCGATGAGTTGATTCTGCCCCTGCTGGAGCGCTTTGCCCCCGAGATGATTTTGGTCAGTTACGGCTTCGACCCGCATTGGCGCGACCCCCTGGGGAATCTGCTGCTGACAGCGGGGGGCTATAAAACCATCATCGAGCGGCTGTGCGCCTGGGCTGATGCCAACTGCCAGGGACGCATTGCCCTGGTTCTCGAAGGTGGTTATGATCTGGATGCGGCAGCGGCCTGCGCCCAGGGTGTGGTTGCGGCGTTGCTTTCTCAGGGATGGGATGATCCTCTGGGCGCGCCTCCCCAGCCCGAGACCGAGTCCTGGAAATCCATGCTGGGGCAGGCGAAAAATCTCTGGGAACTATAAAATCTTAGTACGCGGGTGATGCTTGACTTTCAGGCATCCTTCTCACATAATGGGGAAGATGAAACCCCAACGAAGCAATGAAAGGAATTAAATCATCGTATGGATACAGTCTCAGGAACGGTTTCACTAAAATGGGTGGACGCCACTTTTTTTGTGGGTTCAGATTCACGGGGCAGCACCATCAGTATCGGGTTTGACCGCCAGCGGGAACCCGCCTGGAACGCGGTAAAACCCTCCGATTTGTTATTGATGTCGGCAGCGTCGTGCTCAAGTTATGATGTAGTCACAATTTTGGAAAAACAACATGAGCCATTGGAAGCGCTTGAAGTGCAGTGTACCGGCGAGCAGAAAACAGAGCCGCCCTACGTGTTTGTGACGATGCACTTGAAATATCTTGTCCGTGGAGCGGTTGATGAGAAAAAATTGGCGCGGGCGATTAAACTCTCGGAAGATAAATACTGCTCTGTGTTGGCTACCTTGCGTCCAACCGTGGCGATTACGAGTTCGTATGAATTTGTGGAGTAATACATCCACTTGCGGAGATAAAACCACATAACTGTATCGTAAAGGAGGATACCGATGAAAAAGTGGAATATATTGATTGTGTTGTTGTCGTTGGCGCTGATATTTGCGGCCTGCAAGCCGGATGCGCCCCCCGCGGTTGAAGATGCTCAGCCAGAGCAAGCCCAACCTGAGGCTGCCCAGCCCGAAGAACCCACTGAACTCCCGCCCACGGAGCCGCCTCCCACCGAGACCCCGGAACCGACTCCAGTGCCGCCTACCGCGACGCCGGAGCCTACGGCAGAACCGACTCTGGAACCGTTACCTGCTGATCCGCAGGAGATCGAGTTCCAGGCCGCGGATGGCTTTACCCTCAAAGGGCGCTATTACCCCGCCGCGGTGAACCCTGCCCCAATGATTGTGCTGCACCATTGGGCGGGCGGCGATATGAACGATTGGAACGAGATTGCTTTTTGGTTCCAAAACCGCGGATTGAGTGGAACCAGCCCCAATGTGGGCGCCGAGCCGTGGCTTGACCCAACCTGGTTCCCGCCAATGCTTGAAGGCCGGTCCTTTGGAGTATTCTCCTTCACATACCGCAAATGTGCGGGGGGGTGTTCTTCGTTTGAACCGGCAGGCTGGTTATTGGATGCTCAGGCGGCGATGGAAACGGCCTATAGTCTCGAAGGCGTCGATCAACTTCAGATCGTTGCAATGGGAGCCAGCATCGGCGCGGATGGCGCGCCGGATGGCTGTTTCTGGCTAAATGATCTGTACCCCGGAAGTTGTCTGGGGGCGTTGTCGCTTTCCCCAGGATCGTACTTGACAATTGATTATGCCGAAGCCGTAACCGCTGTCGATGAGGATGGCTACCCCGTTTGGTGTTTCTTTTCCGCGGGCGATAGCGAATCCTCCCGCACCTGTAAATCGGCAACAGGCGATTTCTATCAGTTGTACGAATGGCCGGGCAGCGATCACGGCATGATGCTGATTCGCCCCGAGATTGACCCCTCTGCCATTCAGCTCATGCTCGATTTTGTGGAAATGGTTTTTGCCATCGAGTAAACTGGTTCTACAAGAGACACTGAGATACACTTTTCGACAAAGGGAAGCCAGGAAATCAGGAAGAAAAACTTCCTGCATTCCTGGTTTCCTCATAGAATACAATCAATAGTACAAGGATAAAATGAGAAAAGTATCGTTGCATATTCAGGCCGAAGAGTACCAGATGCGTGTTAATCGTCTGATTGACCACCTTGTAGAGCAAAAACTTTCTGGTGCGGTGATTTTTGATCGCGACTATATTCTCTATTACACCGGATTCGCATTTATCCCCACCGAGCGCCCGATTGGTTTTACGGTCAATGCTGCTGGTCTGAGGGCCATGTTCGTTCCCCGTCTGGAAGTGGAACATGCTTCGGGCAACGCGTTGATTGATCGCGTCGATTATTATCTCGAATACCCGCATCACCCGCACCCGATGTTCATTTTCAAGGATTTGCTGGCCGAGATGAAAATCCAGGGCGATTTTGGCGCCGACCATGATGGTTATCCGTGGATATTCGGCTACCGCGGTCCGGCGTTGAGTGAACTCACCGGGGTGAAACCCACCCCCCTGGCCGGGTTCATCGAAGATCAGATGATGGTCAAGAGCGACGCCGAGTTAGATTTGATTCGTGAAAGCGCCAGGTGGGGTAATCTGGCTCTGACGTTGTTGCAACGCTATACACATCCAGGAACCAGCGAGACCGAAGTGTCCATGCGCGCCAGCAATGAAGCCACACTTGCCATGTTAGATACATTAGGCCCGCTCTATCGTGCCCAAAGCGCTTTTGCCAATGGCGCGCAGGCGGTGTACCGCGGCCAGATTGGGCGCAACTCGGCCATTCCACATGCGTTGGCGAATAATATTATTTTTCAGGTGGGCGATGTGTTGGTGGGCGAATCCAACGCTCCGGTGTGGGGCTACAACTCAGAGCTTGAACGTACCATGATTATCGGGCCAGCCAGTGATGAGCAGAAACGCATCTTTGACCACATGCGCCAATTGCAAGATTTGGCCTTGTCCTCCATACAGCCGGGAATCCTCTGCGCAGAGGTGGATAAAACGGTGCGCGCCTATTATGAAAAACACGATCTGATGCCCTACTGGAAACATCATGTGGGGCATACCATCGGCTTGCGATACCATGAAGGGCCGTATCTGGATATTGGCGACCAGACGATCATCCAGCCGGGGATGGTTTTTTGCGTCGAGCCGGGGTTATACGTCCCCGCTCTGGGTGGATTCCGGCATTCGGATACAGTAGCCATCAATGAAGCTGGCATCGAAATTCTAACCTACTATCCGCGCGAACTGGAAGCGCTCACCATCCCAGCGTAGTTGAAAGGCATCCCTGTGGACGAATATCAAATCAAAGCCTATTTGCTGGAAGCGGTCACACGTAGATCGCAGGGCGAATCATTGGCTACGTTTGAGCATCAGCCGCAAGTAGAAACCTGGCTGCAGCAAGCCTATCAACACGCAGATTTTGAACTCGATGAACCGCTCCGCAAAAAAATATTTCGGGATGTGCGCGCCGAGCTACTTGGATATGGGCCGCTTCAGATATTGCTGGACGATGAAGATATTAGTGAAATCATGGTAAATGGCGCCAAGCAGGTGTATGTAGAACGCATGGGAGAATTGCGGGATACAAATATCACCTTTGAGGATGACAATCATGTGATGCGCATCATCGACCGTATTCTAAGCCCGTTGGGACGGCAGGTAAATTACGATTCGCCCACAGCAGATGCACGCTTGCCAGATGGTTCGCGGGTCAATATTGCCATCCCGCCAGTGGTGTTGGACGGCCCGGTGATTACAATCCGCAAATTCCTGAAACAGCATCTCACCATAGAGCAACTCATCCAATTGGGGTCGCTCACAACCCACATGGCGCAATTTTTACAAGCCTGCGTTGCAGCGCGGCTCAATATCGTAGTGACCGGGAATACCAGTTCGGGGAAAACTACGCTGTTGAATAATTTAACGCAGTATATACCGGGCAATGAGCGTATAATTACCATTGAAGATGCCGCCGAATTGAGCTTGCGGCAAAAATACGCAGTGCGTATGGAAACCAAATCCCCAAATGTGGACGGTTCCGGTGCGGTTTCGCCGCGTGATTTGGTGCGCAATGCGCTGCGGATGCGTCCCGACCGAATCGTAATTGGAGAAGTGCGCGGCAGCGAAGCGTTGGATATGCTTCAGGCGATGAATACGGGCCATGAGGGTTCGCTGACCACGCTGCACGCCAATGCTCCCCGAGATGCTATCTCGCGGCTGGAAACCATGGCCATGATGGCCGGACTGGAAATCCCGCTGATGGCGATTCGCAAACAAATCGTTTCGGCTGTAGATTTAATTGTCCATATGCAGCGTTTTACGGATGGCTCTCGAAAAATTGTGCGTATCAGCGAAATCCCGCGTATGGAAAGTGATATTGCCACACTATCTGATATTTTTGTCTTTGAACAAACCGGTATGGACGCGGCAGGAAGAATTGAAGGCAAATTGCGCGCCACCGGGTTACGTCCGTTATTCACGCCGCGTCTGGAAGTGGCCGGGTTTAAATTAGGTGGCGAAATTTTTGGCGCTGTATAGTTTGTTGATATATATGCCGAAGCAGATCTAAGGAGCGGTTATGAGTAATTCTGAAGTCAAACCCTTCAATTTCAACGATACCCAGTCCATCAAAACCTACCTGATGGATGTTGTGGCGCAACAAATTGAGCGTTACCCGCCTTCTGCGACTGAATATCGCAACAAAATCGCTGATTGGATTGGAAAAGCGTTAGATGGCACCAGCCACAATTTGAGCGCACCCGCTCGGCAGGCTCTGATCCGTGAAGTGCTGGCTGAACTCATTGGCTATGGCCCAATCCAGCCTTTATTGGAAGATCCGGGGATTAATGAAGTCATGGTTTATGGGCCGAATCAAGTATATATCGAGCGCGAAGGCCATCTCGAAGATACACCCATCAAATTTGATGATGAAGCGCACGTTATTCGCGTGATAAACCGTATGTTGCACCCCGTTGGGCGGCAAGTCAGTATAGACAACCCAACCGCCGATGCGCGCTTGCCCGATGGCTCGCGTGTCAATGTGGTCATTCCCCCAATTTCTATCGATGGCCCCTGCATTACTGTGCGCCGTTTTCTCAAAGATAGCTTTACGATAGAGCAACTGATCCGCAGCGGCTCGCTGAATGAAAGCATGGCGAATTTGCTGGAGGCCTGCGTTGTTGCCCGACTAAGTATTGTGATCAGCGGGAATACCAGTTCAGGAAAAACTACGCTTATGAATGTGCTTTCAAGCCATATTCCCGATGGAGAGCGAATTGTTGTGATCGAAGATGCTGCCGAACTGAAATTGCAGCAAAAATATACCGTTCGCCTCGAAACTCGGCCTGCCAATACCGAAGGCAAGGGCCTGGTTACCACCCGCGATCTGGTACGTAATGCCCTGCGAATGCGCCCGGACCGCTTGGTGATTGGTGAGGTACGTGGCGAAGAATCCCTCGATTTGCTTCAGGCGATGAATACCGGCCACGAAGGTTCGCTGACAACGCTGCATGCGAATTCGCCCCGCGATGCGCTTGCTCGCATTGAAACCATGGCACTAATGACTGGACTTAACCTGCCGCTATCGGCCTTGCGCCAACAAATTGCTTCAGCGATTGATCTAATCGTTCACATGGACCGGCTTTCAGATGGGTCTCGCAAGATCACTTTAATTTCTGAGGTTTCGCGTATGGAGGGTGAAGTGATTACTCTGCTCGATCTTTTCCGTTTCGAGCAAACCGGGCTGGATGAGCGCGGCAAAATTATGGGGACAATGCGCGCTACCGGCATGCGGCCATCCTTTATGCGGCGGGTGGAATTATCCGGGCACAGGCTGCGCGGGGATACCTTTTTGGTGAGTTCCAGAAAATAGGCCCGATTCTGTCTCCGTTGGCGGCTTGCGATTTATGTGGTATTCTTCCCGGCTGTTACGGTAGGAATACTCGGGAATTGCGCCATAAGTTGTGTAAACGATCCGGATTCCTGCAACATAAATGCTAAAGGAGCTAAAAAATGAAAAAAACATACGCAAAATCAGGCAAAACTTGCCGGGTGACCTTTGAATTCCCAGCAGAAGCCAATGCCAAAACAGTTTCTCTCGTTGGAGAATTCAATAATTGGGATAAAGAAGCCAATCCGTTGACTCAACGCAAAGATGGTCGTTTTAGCGGTTCGCTTGCCCTTGAAACTGGCAAAGAATATCGCTACCGCTTTTGGGTAGATGGAGACCGCTGGGAAAACGATTGGAATGGTGAGAAATATATGCCGAACGAATTCGGCAGCGAAGATTCTATAGTGGCCGTTTAATTTTGCTGTAGTTGAAGCTAAAAAACACAAAGAGAGTGGCAAAGGTGCACAGCCACTCTCTTTGTGTTTCTGCAACTTTTCGATCTTTTACCCGTAAATATCCTTGCATGTGGATGTCACCTGAGTTGAGTCGATTAATTTCGGCTATAATCAATTTGCAACTGCTTTGGCGTAGGTTTTTTTATAACAACTTTGGACAAGTTGAAAAATATAGGAGAAAAACTATGGATCGCACCACGCGTACAAATTTGGGTTTTGGCTTTTTGTTGATTTTGATTGGCGGGCTATTTCTTGCCATTCAGCTTGTTCCGGATCTGAATTGGGTTTGGAGCATCTTTACTTGGCCGATGTGGATCGTTGGTGTCGGAGTTTTCTTGTTACTTTTGGGGCTGTTGCTCGGCGCTCCGGGTATGGCTATCCCTGCTGTAATTGTGGGTGGGATTGGCGGCCTGTTGTATTGGCAAAACGCAATGGATAATTGGGAAAGCTGGGCGTATGCCTGGTCGCTGATTCCTGGTTTTGTGGGTGTTGGTTTGATGCTGGCGTCAATCTTAGGCGAAGGTGGTAAAAATGGATTCCGGGTGGGCACATGGATGGCAGTGATCAGCTTCAGTGTGTTTGCTGTCTTTAGCGGCATCTTTGGCAACAGTATTTTGGGCGACTATTGGCCGATAGGGTTGATTCTCTTTGGGCTATGGTTGTTGGTGCAACCTTTGTTCCGTCGAAAAACCATACCGAATGTTGTCTCTGATCCTCAGGAGCATATTGATGAAGCGCAATAGTGCCTTTTGGGGGTTTGTGTTCATTCTATTCGGCGGGTTGATGATGCTGAATACACTTGGCTGGTTGCACTTCAATATTTGGCGCGTGTTCTGGCCGAGTATGGTCATTTTGCTGGGGATTTGGGTGTTATGGCAAGCACAGATGGGTGGAACCGCGCTCGAATCCGAGAATATTGTCATTCCTCTCGAGGGCGCGCGCCAGGCCCGGGTGGTGATTCACCACGGAGCCGGGGAATTGCGCCTGCGTTCGGGCGCCTCCCCGCACAATTTGCTGGAGGGCGCTTTCGATGGCGGTGTGGATCAGCAAAGCCGCCGCCGTGACGATAATCTGGACGTATCCTTGAAAGTACATCACCAGGGCATCCCGTTTGTATTCTTCCCCGGAATGTTCAACTCTGGCAGCCGCATTGCATGGGATATGCGTATGAACGCTGATATTCCCCTGGCATTGGAGCTTCACACCGGAGCCAATGACACACACCTTGATTTGAGTGCGGTTCAGTTAACCGAATTGAAAATACAAACCGGCGCCAGTGCTACACAAGTCGATTTGCCCGCTCAAGCTGAATTTACGCGTGTCAAAGTCAGCGCCGGGGTCGCGTCGGTAACATTGAATGTTCCCGCTGGCGTTGCTGCCCGCGTGAATGTCGATGGCGGCTTGCTGGGTGTGGATGTCGACCTGGCGCGTTTCCCGAAAGTTGGCGGCGTGTATCAATCGGCAGATTATGAAACGGCTGCTCAGCGCGTGGAAATCAATGTAGATGCCGGGGTGGGTTCGATCTCGGTTCAATAGTATTCAGGAGTATCTTTGATGAAATACATCGATCGTCGTTGGCTTTGGGGCATATTACTGATTGCATCCGGGATTTTGTTCATGTTGCAAAATATGTCGCTGATCCCCAGCGCGTGGAGCGCGCTTTGGGGAGTGTTCTTTGGCGCTGCGGGTGTGGTGTTTTTATATGCATATCTCAGCGACCGTTCGCAATGGTGGCCTTTGATCCCTGGCCTGAGCTTGTTGGGGCTGGCCGTGCTGGTTTTGGGAGAACAATTCATCCCCGGCTTTAGCGGGCATTGGGGCGGTGCCATTTTTCTGGGCGGGATTGCCGTGGGGTTTTGGGCGGTCTATTTTGCCAATCGGGAAATGTGGTGGGCCGTTATCCCGGCGGGAGTTTTGAGTACGCTGGCCGTGGTTACATTTGCAGACGCATATTTTAACGATACTGGCTTTATATTCTTTCTGGGGTTGGCGGCTACCTTTGCGTTGGTGGGCGTATTGCCTACACCCTCTGGGCGCATGACCTGGGCGTTTATCCCGGCTTTGGTGTTGTTCTTGTTGGGAATACTTACATCGGAAGCATTATTGCCAGTATTCAACTATATTTGGCCGGTTGGATTGATTGTCTTGGGCGGCTACTTCGTTTTGCGCAATTTCCGTCGATAGCCAGAATATTTCTCGAATTGAGAACTTTTTGCGAAAGCTCAAGCTTTAGCAATTATGATATTTTTAGGAGACAAAAATGGAACGCAGACTATATCGCAGCCGTGAAGATCGCATGTTAGGCGGCGTGTGCGGCGGGCTGGGCAATTTTCTCGGCATGGACCCCACCTGGATTCGGTTGGCCTTTTTCTTGCTGGTCTTTGGCGGCGGCGTTGGATTTTGGGTCTATATCCTCATGTGGATTCTCATCCCGGAGCAAAATACCACTATTTCAAGTGATTTTGGCGAACGCTTTCGCGTGGTCGGTGATGATTTTGCCAAAGCCATGAATCAGCCACACCCGAAATCGGGACTGATCATTGGCGGTGGGTTGATTATTATGGGAACGGTGTGGCTGCTCGAAGCCCTGGGAATCCCCTGGCTGTGGTGGTTCGACTTTGACATTCTCTGGCCGGGTTTGCTCATTATCGCCGGTATCGTCCTTTTGCTGCGCTGGAAACGTTGAGGAGATTGAAAATATGGAACATAAACCCTATCGAAAACAACACCGCGGCAGCATTGTCTGGCCGCTGATTCTGATTTTGGTTGGCGTGCTTTACCTGCTGGCTAATATGGGCATCATTGACCCCATCGCTACACAATCAATTTGGCGCTTGTGGCCGTTGATTTTCTTTGCCATCGGGTTTGATTCTTTGATTCGCCGTAAAGAAATTGCCGGGCCTGTTTTTATGTTTGGGCTGGGGGCGGTCTTTTTGCTGAGTAATTTTGGCTGGCTGGCCTGGCCTGCCTGGGATACGCTCTGGCGCTTATGGCCGATTATGGTCATCGCCATCGGTGTGGATATTATGCTGGGGCGGCGTCATCTGTGGCTTTCTATTCTGGGTGTGCTGGCGATCTTTGCCATGCTGTTTGGCCTGGTTTGGATGCTGGGGGGTGGTCTTCCGGCATTGGGCGGACAACCCCTCCCGGGTGAGGCCATTTATCAGGAGTTGGGCACTGCGCAGGCGGCAGAGATTTCGCTCTCACCGGCTACCGGTTTGCTAAATTTATCCGCCTCGGAGGATGACGCCGCGTTGATTGAGGGTGAGGTCAACATGACAAATCCAAACGATGTGCGCGGCGATTATCAGTTGCATGATGGCGTGGCAGTTTATTCGCTGAGTAGCCATAGCACGGCTGCTTTGCCGGGCAGCGCTCGCGGCTGGACATTGGCGCTCCATGCGCAAACACCACTGAATTTAGATGCCTCGATGGGCGCAGGCCAGATGAACTTAGACGCGAGTGAATTGCAACTTGAGAACCTGGATGCCAGCCAGGGGGTTGGCGAACTTTCTCTGTCGTTGCCTGCCGGGGTTGCCCTGCAGGCCGATGTCAGCCAGGCGATTGGTAAAATCACAATTCAGGTTCCACACGATGTCGCCGTGCGCATCGAAATCAGCAAGGCGCTCTCTGCGTTGAATGTCCCTTCGGCTTTTGAGTTGCGCGACGGGTATTATTATTCGCCGGGTTATGAGAATGCGGATTATGTAGTGGATTTGAATATCAGCCAGGCGATTGGCAATATCGAAATTATTGCAGGAAAATAGTGTCGCAGCGGACGCATCAGAATTCCCCGGAGTGGGGCAATAAATCCGGGGAGAGTTCTCATCCCAAAGCAGTCGTACTTATCTCGGCGGATATGGAATGGCAGATTGTCCGCGAAATTTTACCTGAAACCGAGATTCAACCGACTCCCTATGGAGAGTGGTTCTCCCTGCGGGTGGGCGCGCCCACCCTGGGCCTGGATGTGAATTTCCTGCATGGGGGCTGGGGGAAAATCGCTGCGGCTGCATCCACAGAATATGCCATCCAACGCTGGAATCCCGATCTGTTGGTGAATTTGGGAACTTGCGGCGGCTTTGATGGGCATGTCCAAAAGGGGGAAATTATCCTGGCGGAACGCACTGTAGTGTATGACATCATCGAGCAGATGGACGATTTTGACGCGCATATCCAACATTATGCCACCGAGATTGATCTGGCATGGTTGGGCGCTGAATTGCCATTGCCAGCGCGGCGCGGGGTGCTTGCCTCAGCCGATCGAGACCTGTTCTACGATGAAATCCCCAATCTGATAGCAAAATATGGAGCAATTGCAGGTGATTGGGAGAGTGGCGCGATTGCATGGGTCGCGGCGCGCCATCAGGCGCCGTGCCTGATCTTGCGCGGTGTCAGCGATGTGGTTGGAGGGCAGGGCAGCCCGGCCTATGGGGATATGGATTATTTTGAGATCGGTGCGCGCCAGATTATGGAAAACTTGTTAGCCGTACTCCCTGTCTGGCTTACGAAATTCTACTGACTACTTCAAAACCCCAGAAGATTGCTTTATAGTCAAAATTTTTGCCGTGGTAAGATTATCCTAATTGCTAACTGTAAAAGGGATGATCTTTTCTTTGAACGATCTATTTTTGTCTAAAACTTTTATCGAAGCCATGCCTGAAGCCACGATCGTTGTGGATCAGCAAGGTTTGATTCAGGTTGTGAATCACCACGCGGAAGAATTATTCGCATATTCTGTTGACGAAATGATTGGCATTTCAATAGAGAACCTGATCCCGATTTCCCAACGGCAACGCCATCAGGAACTTCGGAAAGAATTTTTTCTCGCGCCAAGTGTTCGTTCCATGAATTTGGGGAAAGATTTTATAAGTTTGCGAAAAGATGGCAGTAGCTTTTTTGCCGATATTGCCTTGAATCCTGTTGATACTAAAACAGGGCCGATTGTAATTATTTCGGTGCGTGATATTACAGCCAGGGTAACTGCACTAAAATTGCTGGCCGAAAAAATTGCCCAACTTGAAACTTTGCACGAAATTGGAATTTCAATTGCTTCCTCACGCGATGTTGGCGGTTTGTTACAGTTCATTGTCAGCCAGGCAACTGGATTGCTAGATGTAACGAGTTGTTCACTACTGATGCCCGATTGGGAAACCGGCGAATTGGTTTTTATGGCCTCGGTGGATGATCTGATTGGCGTGCGTATTCCCCAGGGAAAGGGGGTCGTCTCGCGGGTGTTAAAAGCCGGACAAGCTGAATTTGTTGTGGATGTCTCACAAGATGCGGATTACTTTCCAGAAATTGATCTAAAAACAGGCGTGAAAACGCATTCGTATCTCGTGGTACCACTTTCGACAGATGGTAAAACCATTGGTGTATTAACGGCAATCAACAAAAAAAAGGGCGCTTTTACTCAGGAAGATTGCGATTTATATGCCATGTTAGCCAATTACGCGGCAATTTCGATCGAAAAAGAACGCCTGTACGAGCAAATTCACGATCATGCCGAAGATCTGAATCGTCGAATCACCCAGCGGACGACCGCATTGCGCGCTTCAGAAGCCGCCCTGAAAGAACGCAATTTGGAGTTGAATCGGCTATTCCGCGCCTCAGAAACGCTATTTTTTAGCGGTGTCCCTGTTGTTGAGGAAATCGGTCAGGTGATTGTGAAAACTGTGCTTGACGTATTTGGCCACTCGAATTGTAGTTTGTGGATGTTTGGCAAAGACGACCAAGCATTGGAGCATATTGCTGGCCTGGGGCCATTTGCGGCAGAAATTTCTACCGCGGACACTCGTCTGGAAGCGAATCATTTTGCTGCCGCCATTCGCCTGGGCAAGTCTATTCGCTTACCTGATGTGCAGTACGTGCCTGAGTATATTCCGCGCTGGAAAGACGTTGGCTCTGAACTGGTGATTCCATTAAAAATTGGCAAGCGCATCATTGGCATTCTTGATATTCAGAGTGAACAGCCGGATGCGTTTAGCGCCAATGATGAGCGTTTACTAACGATTTTTGTCGAAAGAGCAGCTCTGATTCTTGAGAATGCGCGCTTGTTTAAGGAAACTCAGTGGTTGGCTACCACGGATAGTTTAACCAATGTCAATAATCGGCGCCGTTTTTTTGAGCTTGGCCGTATTGAAATTGAAAGGGCGCGGCGCTATCAGCATCCCCTCTCGGTGATTATGATTGATATCGATCATTTTAAACAAATCAACGATACCTATGGGCACGCTTTGGGCGATCAGGTTTTATATGAATTAGCGCAGGGGTGCCGCCAGAATATTCGCGAATTTGATATTATCGGGCGCTACGGGGGCGAAGAATTTTCAGTTTTACTACCCACGACAGACCTGGCCGAAGCATTGGCTACAGCCGAACGGCTGCGTCAGTGGGCGGTTGCGCAAGTATTTGCTAATCTCACAGAGACTGAAACAGTATCTGTGACGATCAGTTTGGGTGTGGCCGAACTATCTGTTGATATTTCTGATCTGGCCGTACTGCTCGATCGTGCGGATTCCGCATTATATGCCGCCAAACAAGCCGGGCGGAATTGCGTGCGTGCGAATAGTTAATCTATTGATCGGATAGCCACACGCGCAGCATCCCTGTATCTAATCCCGCGCCCAGCCAAATTTTCCCGTCATCGGAAGTGGCGGAAGCCAGATTGCTGCTTAACACACCTTGAAGCGGCAAACTCCATACCACTGTGGCCCCGTTTTCATCCCGCCGAATAGCGCCCAATTCAGTGCGGGCCTGATTTGGGGTCAGCAATTCCAGGTTTCCATCGCCATCGAAATCGCCTGCCAGCGCCATATCCAGATTGCGTGAATTAATCACATGCGATGTGTAGCCGCCTAATTGTGCGGTGAGCCTGAGATGGTCACCGGTCAACTGATAGAACTCTACAATCCCCCCTAAGTGTGGTGTCAATACCGTAACAAGCTCCATTTCGCCATGCGGCCCAAAAGGGGCTACCGCAATTTGATGCCGCCAGCGATAGCCTTGCCCAATCACATCACTGCGTGCAATCAGCGCACCGGTTTCATCAAAGACGGCTAATTGGGCGCCATGAGTTGCATCGCTAAGCGTTATAACGATCTCGCGTTGTCCATCGCCGGTCAGGTCAGCCCAAATCGGAGCAATCCCCTCAATCACTCGACCCTCTGGAATCTTAAATACATGTACAAGCTGTGTTACCGGATGGGTTTCCACCAAACTGATTTGGGTTGCTTCGAGTGCATCGCCGAGCACGCCGTGCGAATAAATCTCTGAGGGACCGCTCAGTAATAAGATACGGCCAAATTCGTCTTGTAACAAACGCGCATCGGGCAGCGCGTTCACCGGCAAAATCACTTCACCGACGTGAAGGTTTCCGGATGGGTCAATGAAAGCAATTTCTCCCTGAACTTGAATTGGATGGGTGAATGGGGAAGCGCTGTCCGGAGCGTGGGCGAGTAACTGAAGTTGGTCGCCATCGAAGAGCAGTAGCGGCGGCGTGGATGGATTGAGTTGATCCGGGACGATGGCGATGGGTTCTGCACCCTCGGCTGATACGCGAAAAGCCTGGACGCGCCCATCGGCGAGTACTGCCGCCCAAAGACTGGTCTCACCATCGGGCACAGCCGCCAGCCACACCGGCGTCCCGCCCAGCGGGATGTCAATCCAGGCCGCTTTTGGCAAATTGCCAGTGCCATCGATCAAATGGTTTCCATCTGATGAGCTTTGCGTATAGCCAAAATAAAGTATTTTGGGTTGGGCTGTAGGGGGCAATGGCGGGGGAAGCGTCGCTTGCTCAACAGGGGCAACAGTTGTGGTGAATGTAGCTATTGCGGTCGGGGTTGGGGTGCAGCTTACCAGGCAAAAAGTCAGCAGCATGAAGGCAAAGGATTTCATAGTGTCGGCGGCAGATGTGGCGCGGCCCAGGCCGGAGATTTATGCACATGTACGACCTGCCAACGCCCGTCCAGTTTTACGATAACCCGGCTTTCATTATGCGAGGCAACTACAACGCCCTCAGGTTGGCCGCTGCTGAGCAGCAGGGTGTAGCTGGCAATCGCGGTATCGCCATACCGTTGAATGTGCAGGTTTGCCAGGTCAAAACGGAAGTTGGGCGTTGTTGTAGCCGAATCGCCTTCAGCGCCGAAAACGGTGCCGCGGCGCGCATTTTCGACCATCATAAAATCATGGAAGGGCAATCCATCGATGCGATGGGGTGTGACCCACCATTCGTAGAGAGTCAGGTCAGCGCTGGTGCTGCTGTGATAGGCAGCGATGTCATTCTCCATAATGCTTTGCAGGTGCTCGAGCAAAAAGGCATGGATTTCAGGGTCTGGGGCCATCGTGTCATCTCCGAACTTCTTTATTCAGTTTTCCTTTTTATTTCTCGCGGTTGATACTGCGTTCCTGGCTGAATCCTTCGGGGTAGCGTTGGCGTAATTTCTCGACATTCTCTTGAGCGATTTGCTCAAGCGAGACGCCCACCGCGCTGGCAGCTTCAGCCAGATACCAGAGTACATCGCCCAATTCGTCAGCAAAAATTTCTGCGCCAAGCTCGTGACCGTGGGCGGTGTGCTTTTTGACGATATTGGCAAATTCTCCAGCTTCGCCTGCCAGGCCCAGGGCTGCGATGATCAGCCTGCGTTCACCGTTGCCGCCCGCTCCGGCGGTGCGTTGTGCCAGTTGTTGATATTCATTCAGTGTGAGTGGGTTCATGATTTTTGAGCTACTATTTCAATTTGAACGACGACGCGCTCAAATTCTTGGATGAGAAAGTTATCTTCCATGATTCGAAATTTGTCGAGCAGGCTGCGATAATACCACAGCGTGCCATCTTTGCCGCCGTTAAATTTCTTCCAAATAGCATCGCCATCGCATTGGAGATCGCGCAAGATCGAGCGGGCGTTATGCACTTTGTCGGCCAGTGAAACCAGGCGCGCTTCTGGCATTGCTTGGGCAACATGGGAAATATACTCTTCTTTACGTTGACGCCAGGGTGGTTTCGGCTGGGTATCGGCATCGGTACATTGTTGAACAATATTGGCAACTTTTTCTCCAAAGTTCTCTCGAATTTTGTCGAGTGTGGGTATCCCGCCCTGATCTTCCACGGCATCGTGTAGGAGCGCGGCGATAGCTTCGTCTTCGCTGCCACCGGCTTCGAGTACCAGCGCGCTGACGCTCATCAGATGTGCAATATAGGGTGTATTGTTGCCTTTTCGGGTTTGTGAGGCATGCAGTTTTGCAGCCATGCAGATGGCTTGCGTGAAACGTGGTGAAAGGATGGGGTGATTCTGGTTCATCTTACACTTCCTGGGTCGGTTTGAATTTCGGGGAGATTGAGTCATATTCTGGAATATCGGTACATTAAGAGAAAGTCCCCATTGTGTGGGGACTGGTTGATTGTGTATATTATAGCTGTTTTTTTTGTGAATTTGCCGAATTTTGTATTGGTCAACAGAAGCTTGAATACTGAATTTTTATAAGGAAGCCATGAATTTTTCTTCCTGTGTTCCTGGTTTACTTTTGAATACATGGCTATTTGCCGCATCTGTTCAAGCTATTCTTGACGATTACCGATTTTGGGCGTTATAGTGGCGTTTGAGTTCCGATGCGTAGCGGCTGCCGACGTGGTTGGCATTGGCGCGTAACCAGGCGCGCAGGGATGTTTTTCCGGTAGGCGGTTCTGCCGAGATGAGCAGATTTGCCATCAGGCCCTGGATTTCTTCTTCGGTCAGGACGACATCCCCGACGACGAAGCCGATCAGGCGGGAGAGTTGCAGCACCATGCTTGGGGGCAGGTTGATCAACCCGGCGCGGCTACCCACCACCGAGCGAGTCAGTTGCACCAACTCGTTAAAGGTGTAAATCTCCGGGCCAACTGCATCCCAGGTAAGGTTTTCTTCCCGATGGCCTGCATCCACAGCCAGTTGTGCCATATCTTCAACAAAGATCGGTTGAAGTTGATACTCGCCCGCGCCGGGGATGGCAAAGAGCGGAAAGCGCCGCAGCAGATAGGCGATATTATTGATGAGAATATCTTCGTCGCCGAAGATAACCGTAGGCCGCAAGATGGCGTAGGATAGCCCGGAGGCTTTGAGATTTTCTTCGAGTTGGGCTTTGCCGCTGAAATAGGGCAGTGGTGATTCCAAAGTTGGGTTGCTGATGCTAACGTGAACGAAGCGCCGCACTCCGGCAACTTTGGCGGCACGGATCAGGGTGCGCGTGTTTTCTACGGCGTTATTGAAGGTGGCTTTGCCGTGGTCGAAACGCACCAAGTAGGTGTTATAGAGCGTATCGACGCCGCGCAGGGTTTCGGCCAGCGCTTTGGGATTATCGAACTGGAAGGGGTAGGCCTGGACTTGCCCGTCGAAAAGATTTTGATCGTCTTTACGGCTGGTCAGGGTAATCACGTGCTGCCTCTGTTCAAGCAGCAAACGGGTGATATATTTTCCGGTGTAACTAAATGCGCCAGTGACGGCAGATCGTGTGGTCATGGATACCTCTAATCGTTGGGGGCTATTGATCGGATGTGTTGCTGAATAAACGCTGGATGGTGTTATGGCGTAATTCGTCCAGCGCCATGACAGTTGCAACCAGGCTGTCCAGATTATGGAAGAAGCGTTGCATGGTTTCCAGGCGGATTTTATAAAAAGCCGCCAATTCTGCTTCTTCGGGGGTGATATTTTCGCTTTGTGAGAGTTTCAAACTTTCATCCACGGTTCTCAGGGCGGCATCGAACTCGTTTTTCTCGCGCTCGCGCAAGATGCCTTTGATAATCTTCCAGAAATCGGTTTCGGCGGTGTAATAATCTTTGCGGTCGCCGATGCGAATTTTTTTGTGTACCATCCCCAGGCGTTCGAGCTGGCGCACATTCGTGCTGATGGCTCCCTTGCTAACGGCGGCCTGTTCGACAAGCTCATCCAATGAAAGCGCCTGCGGGGAGAGGTAGATCGCACCAAAGATCGCGCCCATGGCCCTCGGAAAACCCCAAAAGTGGCTGATACGACTCATCCCCTGAATGAAATTTTGACGGGCGTTTGAAAGGGGTGTGTTCATAGTTTTAGTTAACCTTCTTTATTGTACAATATGTTTAGTATAAACTAAATGAAATATATCATTAATAATGAATTTGTCAAGTTGTCTCGTTTAGAACGATATTCTTTGTTTCAAAAAAGAAAATTCGTGCAATTTGTGGCACATGTGCCCTTTGGGTATTCGGTGTCATTCGTGATTAAAACTGTCGGGTGGCTAGACGAAATTCAACATAGAGAATTTGGATTCAAGTGGTATCATAAATCCTAACACGCGCAGCTAACCGCGCTTATTGCCGAGCGATAGGGTTGGATTTCTGCAATCAAGGCGAGGAGGAAAAATGAAAGAAAAAATGTCTTCCCGTGATTCACTGGATCCGCTGAAGGTATCTGTTGACGATTTAATCCGCCTCACAGAACAGTATCAGTTGGCCATTGATGGCTCAGGGGTTGGTTTGTGGGATTGGCGCGTGCAGACTGGTGAGTTTGAATATAATGAACGTTGGGCGGAAATGATTGGTTTTACGCTGGATGAACTTCAGCCCGTCAGCATTGAAACCTGGCTCCAAAATGCTCACCCGGACGATCTAAAAAAAGCGAACGCAGCCATCGAACAGCATTTTTTGGGCGTAACCGAGGTGTATGAGTGCGAAGTGCGAATGAAGCATAAATCAGGGGAGTGGATTTGGGTGCTGGACCGCGGCAAAGTTGTCGAGTGGGATACCGCGGGCAAACCAGTACGCATGGTGGGAACCCATCTGGATATTACGGCTCGCAAAGCCGCCCATGCCGAGTTGGTGAATAATGCGGTCCGCTATCGTGAGTTATTCAATAATATGAGCAGCGGCGTGGCGGTTTACGAAGCCGTTGCCGATGGCGAAGATTTTATTTTTGTGGATTTCAACCAGGCTGGTGAAAAGATCGACAATGTACAAAAAGAAGACCTGATTGGGAAGAGCGTCTTGCAGGTGTTTCCAGGCGTGAAAGACTTTGGTTTATTTGATGTTTTTCAACGAGTATGGCAGACAGGTGTACCCGAGCATCACCCCATCTCACAATATCAGGATGAACGTCTGATTGGATGGCGCGCGAATTTCGTGTATAAATTGCCTTTAGGGGAAATTGTGGCAGTCTATAGCGATATAACCGAACAAAAACAAGCTCAAATTGCCCTGGAGGCCTTAACTCTCGATCTGGAAGATCGGGTTGCCAGGCGCACAAATGATTTACAGACCCTGGTCAATGCGATGGCTGGGCGCGAAGTGCGTATGGCGGATTTAAAGAAAGTCATTCGTAAACTGCGCGCACAACTGAAAGCCGCCGGGATAGAACCGGTAGCCAACGACCCTTATCTGGAGCCTTTCAAAGACGAATAAATTGGCTAACGAAATTTAACCAAAAACAGGGCTGTACAGGGTGC